>JAPKEA010000025.1 GCA_028822275.1 Planktomarina sp.
ATATGGAGCCCGCAATGCAACTAATGCAGCAAGAACCAACAAACCAATTCCATGAATTCCAAATAGGATAGGCAACCCACCAATATCCAGGAGTTTCGGAACTATAATAGTGGCTAACGCAAAGGAAACACCAAAGAAAGTAGCCCAAAGCGCCATTGCAATCGGCCTTGCTCTCTCACTTGCTGCGCCCGCCATCATGGCAGGAGCCGAAACAACGATAGCCAAATGGCTAAACCCTTCAACAAAGCGCAAAATCGACATCACCCATATAGGCGGTAAAAATACTTGCAGAATTGACATTGATGACCCAATTAGCAAAGCAGTGAAAAGCGTTTTGCGAGCACCAAAAGCAGCTACAATGTTACCCGCCACTAAGCCAAATACTATACTAACTATTCCAACGAGTGAAACCAGAACCGAAACTTCAGCTATGCCGTAGCCATAAAACTCAGAAAGTTGAGGCAATGACAGCGAGACTTTTATAAATTGGCCAGCAGCAAAAATACCAATTACAAAAATTAATGCAATAAGCACCCAATCTGAACGCATCTGTATCTCCACGCTGGAATTGGAAGCAATTCTCAAGATATTCTCATACTTTAAAAGTGTATCGCACGGTCCCAAGCATCCAACACGCTTTCGTGCATCATTTCTGACAATGTTGGATGAGGGAATACAGTGTTCATGAGATCTTCTTCTGTCGTTTCAAGCTGACGACCCACGACATATCCTTGGATCAGCTCAGTGACCTCTGCCCCTATCATATGAGCACCTAATAATTCACCAGTTTTTGTGTCAAAAATAGTTTTGACCATGCCTTCAGGCTCACCCAAGGCGATTGCCTTGCCGTTACCCACGAAAGGGAAACGGCCAATCCTAATATCATAACCCGCGGCTTTAGCTTGAGATTCGGTGAAGCCAACACTCGCAACTTGGGGAGTACAGTAGGTACAACCCGCAATGCTCTCAGGTTTTACAGGGTGAGGTTTTTGGCCTGCAATCAATTCAGCAACCATAACCCCTTCGTGGCTCGCTTTGTGCGCAAGCCAAGGTGCTCCTGCAACGTCACCAATTGCATACAAACCTTTAACACCTGTCCGGCAATGCGAGTCTGTAATGATATGAGTACGATCAACTTTCACATCAAGCGCTTCCAAGCCCAAATCTTCGATATTCCCCACAATGCCAACAGCCGAGATTACAGCATCAAAAACCTCAGTTGTAGTGACTCCATTTTGTTCAATGTGGGCAGTTACCTTCCCGACACCTCGATCAAGCTTTTTCACCTTCGCCTTGGTGCAAATTTTCATACCCTGTTTTTCGAAAGCCTTCGTTGCTAAAGCTGAGATCTCAGCATCTTCAACAGGCATTACCCTATCCAGAACTTCAACAACCGTGGTGTCTGCCCCCAGCGTGTTATAAAAACTTGCAAATTCAATTCCAATTGCGCCCGATCCGATGACCAATAGTTTTTTTGGCATACGTGGCGGTACCAGAGCCGTTTTATAGGTCCAAACAACATCTCCATCTCCCTCAAGGCCGGGAAGCTCACGGGCACGAGCGCCTGTGGCAATGATAATGTTTGCAGCTTTAAGGACTTGCATGCCATTCTCTGCTTTTACTTGAACTACACCCGGTTCAGTTATGGTTGCGTGTCCCATCAGGGTTGCAACCTTATTCTTCTTCAGAAGATGAGACACGCCTCCACTCAACTGCTTTGCAATACCACGAGAACGCTCAACCACCTTATTAAGGTCATATTTAATATTCCCAGCCGATAATCCAAATTCTTCGGCACGCTGCATTAAATGAAAGACCTCGGATGATCGCAGCATAGCTTTTGTCGGTATACATCCCCAATTGAGACAAATACCGCCCATGTGCTCACGCTCAACAACTATTACATTTAATCCCAGTTGTGCTGCACGAATGGAAGCAACGTACCCGCCGGGGCCAGCGCCAATAACAATAAGATCATAATCAGATACCAACATTAGTGCCTCCATATTTAAATTAGTTTAATATTAAACTATAATTAAACTAGACGCAAATTCATTTATAGTATTTTAGGAGTATCGATTTACTTATGCTGTAATTGGCTCAGTCAACTCCTTGAGCGTCAAACGATATCCACCAGCTACTTCGTATGCTATTTCAAGTGCAGTAGACTTTCTGTCCAAAGCCGCATTGCGGAATGGGAATCGTCCAAATTGGCGAATGATCTCGCGATGCACACGTGCATGCGGAAGCTGCAAGGCTTGCCCGTTTGGCATGCGTGTCTTAATTAAGCGGACGGCTCGGTCTTGATCTGTTAAACTTTCAGAGTGCATTAATGGTGTATAAAAAAACTGACGGGCTGGTTCATCAATACGTAAATCCCAACCATTTTGAATTGCCGATTTTGCAGCAGCCAGCGCCTGCCTATCAGATCCAAATGCACGCGCTGTACCCCTAAACATATTTCGGGACATTTGATCCATTAAAATTAAATACGCTAAAGTCCCTGTGGCATAGGTTAACCATAAAGCATTGCCACCTTTCAGCGTATCCCACCAAGTAGACTCAAAGCCTTCTGTTACCTTTTGGTCCAGTTCCACACCACCCACATACCATCTATCGGAACGAACTTCATCGATCCAAAACTCCACAACTTGGTTTGCAGTTACCATTTAATTCGCCTCAAAAGCGTTACTGATATTTAATTTTTACCTAGTGGCGCATAAAGTGCAAAGAAAATCGACAGTTCAAGTATCATTAATCTCACTTTCAAGGGATGTTTCGATATAATATTCCGAAGCAACTTCTACAGCAACTAAACTTGCGTTCGGCATAACTGGTGCATACGCTCCATCATCGATACCAACGCGCGTACGTTGCGTCATACGAAATCCAGCATATGCTGCCATTGTTAGCATCAAAACAGCTATCACCACAAAGAAGGACTCCGGCCCATATCGATCCATTACCCAACCTATTATCAAAGGCCCCGAAATGGCGCCTACTCCATTAATGAAAATCAAGCCGCCGCAAGCCGCTGCCATATCATCGGCTTCAAGATAGTCATTAGTGTAAGCAATCAGTAATGAATAAAGCGGATTGGAGGTGCCACCAATAACAAAAGCAACCATTAGTAGAGCTCCAAAATATTCACCATTCAGAAAAGCCACAACAGAAGCCAAGCCACCCAGAAGTGCTACCACCAATATTACTAATCTTCGATCAACCCGGTCTGAAAACAAGCCAATTGGATATTGCATCAATAAAGCTCCAATATAAATACTTGATACAAAGAGCGAAATCTGGGTAATAGATAAACCAGCTGCTGTTCCATAAACCGCTGACATCCCAAATTGTGCTGAGAAAACACCCCCAAGAAGGAACATTCCCAAACAGCTAAGTGGGGATGTTTCTATCAGAGTGCGCAATGGCATTGGTTTTGCCGTTTCGAATGCAGGTGTTGGTGCCACCGAAAGCAAAATAGGTGCAAATGAAATTGAAACTAAAACAGAGGACACAATAAAAAGGGCGTATCCGGTAGCATCCCCCAGGGCCAACAAGGCCTGAGCGCTAACGATACCAAACATTTGAACAATCATATAAATGGATAAGGCTTTACCCCGGTTTGAGTTGTCAGCTGAATTATTCAGCCAGCTTTCTGCGGCGACATAAACACCAGAAAAACAAAAACCGATAGCAATGCGGCCACAAGCCCAAGCAACCGGATTAGCAAACGCTGGATACAAAATTAAAATTGCGGACACAAACGATGCAAGAGCTGCAAAAACTCGAACATGCCCTACCCTACGAATCATTTCTGGCGCAACACGCGAACCCACTAAAAATCCCGCGAAATAAGCAGACATTACAAAAGACATCTCGAAGGTGGAAAAGCCCTCAATTCCACCGCGCACGCCGAGCAAAGTACCCTGCAAGCCGTTGCCTACCATCAGCAGCATCATTCCGAGAAGCAACGCCCATGAGCGTGACAAAACCTGGACCATCTCAAAGCCTTAAATGTTTATGTTATTAGTTTCCCAAAAGCTAGGGCCCAAGCAAATTTTACCCTATTACCAGACGCCTTTATTTCCGAAAAAGCAATGACGCGTCGCCGTAGCTAAAGAAACGGTAATTTTGCCGCACCGCATGCTTATAAATTCGATCAAGCTTTTCTTTTCCGATTAATGCGGCGACCAACATCAAAAGCGTCGACTTAGGAAGGTGAAAATTAGTTATTAAACCATCAATGACTTTAAACTCAAACCCGGGATAGATAAAAATGTCAGTTTTTCCCTGAAAAGCCCCTAGCAACCCAGGCTGAGAAGCGGCCTCAAGCAACCTTAAAACAGTGGTTCCAACCGCAATTATTCTGCCACCTGTAGCCTTAGTTGCATTAATTTCGTTAACAGTAGATCGGCTTACATGCCCCCATTCAGCATGCATTTTGTGCAAACTAATATCGTCGACCTTTACAGGAAGAAATGTGCCCGCTCCAACATGCAATGTCACGTAACTTATCTCTACACCATGTTTTTCCAATGCATTCAAAATGACATCATCCAGATGTAAAGACGCCGTGGGCGCGGCGACAGCGCCACGATATTTGGCCCAAACTGTCTGATAATCTATCTTGTCTTGCTTATCAGCACTACGCTTGGCCGCAATATATGGCGGTAAAGGCATCTGGCCATTTGCGTCAATTGCAGCATCTAGCGCATCACCGCGGACCGAGAAGGTTAGCAAAGCAATACCATCTATCTTTTCCATACAGATGGCAGTGAGGCCATTTTGGAAAACTATCTTTTCGCCAAGTATAAGTTTTCTTAAAGGTTTAATGAGCGCTTTCCACTGACCTGAAGATTGTGGCTCAAGCAATGTCACTTCTATTTTTGCTTGCGCTGGTCCTTGCGCCGAATTGCGCTTCCTGTACCCGACCAATCGAGCTGGAATAACTTTTGTATCATTCAGCACCAAACGGTCACCGGGGCGGAGATAAGTACAAAGATCCCTCACATATGCATCTTCTATGCAATCGTATTTATAAAGCAACAGCTTTGCATCGCCGCGCGGAAACGCTGGCCGCGTGGCAATACTGTCAGTGGGAAGCTTAAAATCAAAATCAGAAAGTTTCATTATTATTACTCTGGTGGAGGACGTCTAAAAATATCCCTAAACATCCCAGGCGTAAATGCTGAAAGTGGATTAACTGTCACGTTAGGGCTTTTGGCAGATCCGCGCATGTTAAAATTAAAACCAATCAAACCTTCTCCGCGTCTCGTCAGAAACGAGCCAACGTTATTGAGCATGAAAAACGGTGAAAGTACTCCTTGGATATTTATGCGGTTTGTTTTTGAATCAATATAGCCATCAAAGGATAACCCAATTGAGGGGCCCACAGCGCTGGCTTCATAAAGAGTAAAAAGTCTATTTTTTAGATTAAACCTAGCAAATATATCACTGAATAATAAACCTTTTCCATCTATTTGTTCAATAAGTCCAATCACAGAAACAGCACTAATAATTTCTGCAATTTGCGGTGCATCTTTAACGCGAGCATCAAAAATTAACATCTCACCTTCCCAACCCCCGTCAGCAGATGTCAAAGTTGCACTTAGTGATCCACCATTTGCCTGGCGTAATAAACCTGCATCTCTTAGCACTCCACCACCATCTTTTGACTGTAAATCGATAACGAAAACCCCATTGGTTTTTTTAAGGTGCCCTTTAATCAAAGTACCACCATTTACTCGACCTGAAAATTTTGCGCTCTGAGAGTTATCCGCAACCATCTCGGCATTAGCATCGGTCAAAAAAATCTCATCAGAAATCCGCAGACTTTTAAACTTGGCAATAATGGGGGATCTTTTCAACTCAGAACTATCGTTGGTCTCAAAATTAGGTAGAGATCGCAAATCAATGCTGCCACCAGACAAATAAATGCCCATTGGTAAATTCTCACCACGTCTACGCATCACTACGTTAGAAGATAGCCAATCTCCTACATCCAACCTATCCAAAGTAACGGTTTCAATCCCGGCCTGCCCCATTAGGATCTGTCCAGATGTGGCAAGATCAGGCGCCTTTAAGATAAATTTTTCTATTGTTAACGGTTTGGTGAGTTTACCGGCCATCTGAAACGAACCCACAGCCTTTGATTGCTTACGCCAGTTCAATGATGGGATACTTATTTCAATCCCTTTAAGATCCGAGTTTATAAAAAACTTTACGGGTTGGTCCTTGACCAAATTTAAGGTCAAATCCATTGGTGCCTTGCCTTTAAATAAACCTTTCGGCAAATCAATATTTAATAGAGCAAGGGCCTCTTGGGACGCAATTACATTAATCTTAATTTGGCCTGGTAGATTAGGCTCGCTCCGAGGTTGCGTCCATTCACCCGCAAATGGTACGCCCGAAAGCTTACCTGAACCAGACAAAATCAGAAGATCTTTTGAAACCGATATATTCAGCGTCTTTGCTTTCAACGACTTCCCAGGTACTAAAACATCGCTAACTACGTTCGTTAAAGTTCCATCAACATGCAAATCCACATCAGCAAGGTTTACATCTTTTTTAAGAAAACTGAAAATCTTCGCAGAAATATTTGCACGCGCTTGTACGTCATCAACACCACGTCCCGCTTTTTTTGAAAACTCAAATGGTTTATTGTTAAATAGAGACATCATGGCATGAAGCGGGCCTACGCCCTCAAGGTCAAACTCAACTGGCGGCTTGGGAATTCGAATGTCCGGAATTGTGAATACTGACCCGCCAATAGCCACAGCGCCCCCCTCCTCGGCTTGAATTTCACCAGCTTGGGAAACCATCACAAAACGGTTATCCCGTAGCAAGCCATAACCACTGCCAGACAAGATCTTTGGCATGTCGCGCATAAATTTCACATTCGCATTCTCAAATTGAAAGCTACTGGTTAGTTGTAAAAAATCATTCTCTACCTTTTTTGCTCGAATTTGAAAATTTCGAAACGTGCCCAATTTTACATTTTTTTCAAACCAATCAAAGCCTTTGTCAGCGCGACCGATTGGCCAAAGGGCTTGGAGATTGGCAACACTTAAAACACTAGAATGGGCTTCGACATCCATCAACCAACCTGTCTTATGAAGAGCTAAATCTCCAGATAATCCAATTACTTGACCGTTCAAGCGAGCTTGTATTTGCCCTATATTAACAGTGAACGGCGCGTAACCAATCTTCACTTCTGCAGTTGCTTGGTCCACAAAAATATCAGCCCGCCACCAAGGGGCTTGAGTGAAATTTGCTTCTTCAACATTCAAATGCAAAACCATACCAGTAGAAAGGTTTGAATCAGTGGTATCAGTTTGCAGGAGCGCATAGCCATCAGCACGCAGAGTTCCAATATCGGTCTTAATATAAGCAGTTGTAATATTTAATCTCTCTTGCTCCGGGAAGTATGAAAAGTAAGTTTTTGCTTCTGAATAAGCAATTGCCGCACTGCCGTCTCCTGCATCCAATACACCTCGCCCAAAATCAAGACTTGCATGCAAAGTTTCAGATTTTCCATCGCGGCGAACGCTTCTTAAGCTGCCAGAAATAGCCCCATCAGCAAACCCCAACCAACTCAATGCAGGAGATTGAAGAGATAAGTCTTTGGCGGAAACATTATCGATCTCTGCTGATAGAATACTTTGATTTGCGCCCTGATTTTCATATGAAACACCCAAAGTTGCAAGATCCCCACCACTGGTTAATAAAGCCAGATCAGCTCTTAACTTTAACTGTCCATCAACTTGGCTTGCTTGAAAACGGCCTCCGTCAAACATCCAAACACGGTCATTCAAGACATCAGTATAATTAACTGTAAGTTGATCTATTTGGCCAAGGCTTAGGGAGGCGAGTTCAGGGCGCTGGAAGAATAATTCCGTTTGCTCCAATACATCGTCTAACGATGCCGATGGAACAGAGTCATTTGGAAATAGGGCAAAACCCAAGTCAAAACTCCCATCAACCATGCGTTTAATATCAAGAACAGCTCCAACAAGTCGTACTGACTTTAAGGATATGTCTCCGTTAATCATACTAAATGCGTCAAAGGCGATTTCAAGTTGGCCTAATTCTACAGTCGAACCAGACTTTGAATCAGCAAGATGCGTTCCTTCCAGAAGTAATTTAGGGTGGTAACCCTCAAAGAAACCAAATTTAGCTTCCTGAAAGCTAATATCAGGTAGGTTAGTCGTCGCGTTAATCCAGAATAAAAGTCTAGTTTTTAACTCGTTTGGAATTTGTACAGTTCTATATTGAAGAATTGCGACTATTAGTGCCAAGCAGAATAATACAGTCCAAAATAATCCAAGAAAAATTAAAATAACCTTTGAGCCGCGCTTTTTACGGGGTAAGGGTAACTGAAATTTATTTTGCGGCGTCGCTTTAGACATTCTGTGCAGAGACCCTTTTAATTAAGGCAGAGTGCCTTAAAAAGCCCAAAGCAACAATAGACCATTAGGTTCACGAGGTATTCATGCTTTCAATCGGCGATAAAATTCCAAGTTTCAACCTGCCATTGGACGGTGGTGATTATTTTAATAGTTCCAATAATGAGGGTAAGAATGTCATCTTATATTTTTATCCCAAAGATGACACACCGGGATGCACAAAAGAAGCTATTACTTTCTCAGAGAACCTGGAGGCTTTTGAGGCCGAAAATACTATTATTTTTGGAGTTTCTCGTGACACAGTCAAAAAGCATGACAAATTCATTTACAAACATAACCTAAAAGTTCGTCTATTATCTGATGAAGATGGCAAACTTTGCGAAGCATTCGGCACCTGGGTCGAAAAGAAAATGTACGGTAAATCGTATATGGGTATCGAGCGATCTACATATTTGATTGATTTAGAGGGAAAAATTATACAAATTTGGCGAAAAGTTAAAGTACCAGGGCATATTGAAGATGTTCTTGCAGCAACTCAAGCATTAAACGCATGATACCATTGGCAGAAATGGCGTGCAAAGTCCTGATGACGCCTGATGGGCGCGATAAAACTGCCCTTTCTCGCAATTTTGCTGCGCAATGGTTTGAAAAACGTCATGCAGACATGCCGGTCGAGATTGGAGATTGCGAGCCTCCGTCTTTTCCAGCACGACCGACCAGGCCCGACCTTTTAGCTCCACGTGACGTGCCAAAGCGTAAACCTGGTACACAAATCGGACGTATCGCATTGCTCCACGCCGTGGCCCACATAGAGTTAAATGCAGTAGATTTGCATTGGGATCTGATCGCAAGGTTTACGGACACAACGATGCCTATTGGGTTCTACGATGATTGGGTGAAAGCTGCCGATGAAGAAAGTAAGCACTTCAATCTAATGTGTGACTGCCTTGAGGGTCATGGCAGTTATTATGGGGCGATGGCGGCACATGCTGGAATGTGGCGCGCAGCTGAAGATACAGCAGATGATCTGCTTGGGCGTCTGGCTGTTGTTCCAATGGTCCTAGAAGCGCGCGGGTTAGATGTCACTCCCGGCATGATCAAGTTGTTCCAGCAGTATAACGATCACGCAGCAATTGATGCCTTAAACATTATTTACAGTGAAGAGGTCGCTCACGTAGCTTTTGGGTCCAAATGGTTCCACTTTTTATGTGGTAGACTAAATATTGACCCAAAACCAAAGTTTCATTTTCTTGTTCGAAAATACTTTCAAGGGACTCTAAAGCCACCATTTAATGAAGAAAAAAGAGCCGAAGCTGGAATTGCCCCTGACTTCTACTGGCCTCTCACGGACGAAATGCCTCCGCCACCCGCCATGAGATAAACTCAACAGCGCATTTCCGCCCGATACAGGAGATTAAGGAGCCTTTACAAATTTTATTGGGCCAAATCTGTTGCAGCATAAATGCAGCTTGGTTAACAAGCTGACTAACGAATCCGCGCTTGCGGTTAAATTTAGGAAACAGGAAACAAGCGTGTTTGCATCAGTAAGGCATAAACTGGATGTCCTTGGAGAAAAGTATTTTCCAGAAAAACGGCTATTTCTTCGCACTACTACTGAGACCAGGTTCGTGCGATTGTCACCAAGCGTACAAGTTATTGCGATAGTAGGAACATGTGCGTTTGTAGGTTGGTCAATTGTCGCAACGGCGATCGTATTGCTTGATGCTATTGGATCAGGCAATTTTCGCGACCAAGCTCGTCGTGATCAATTTATTTACGAAGAAAGGCTTAACTCTTTGGCATCTGAGCGCGACACTCGCGCACTAGAAGCACTTGCCGCTCAAGATCGGTTTAGTACAGCTTTGACACAGATTTCCGTGATGCAGTCCGAACTGCTCAGCTCAGAAGAACAGCGTACCGAACTGGAGCGTGGTATTGCTGTTATGCAGTCTACCTTGCGGCGGACAATGGTTGAGAGGGACAACGCCCGAGACAAAATGATTAAACTAGCAGCCACGCTTGACACTAGTGAAGGATCGATGCGCTCACAGAATGCTGCAGTAGAAGTTGCAGCAACACTCAGTTATCTCAATGACACTTTAAAAAATACTGCACAAGAACGTGATCAAGCAGAGTTAGTCGCGGCTAAATCAAAAGAAAATATGGCCTCACTCGAGTTGGAAATGCAATTCTTAGAGGAAAAAACTAATCAAATATTTCGACAGCTCGAGGAAGCTATGACGATCTCAGTGAAGCCTTTGGACAAAATGTTTCGGAATGCCGGCTTAAGTACAAAACGGCTTTTAGAACAAGTTCGCCGTGGGTATTCAGGTCAAGGTGGGCCATTAAGTCCAATCTCATTTCGATCCCAGGGCCTTGAAACAGTCGACCCTACAACGAGGCGCGCCAACAATATTCTCAGCCAGCTTGACAAGCTAAATATCTATCGCATTGCAGCAGAGAAAGCTCCATTTTCAATGCCCGTCAAAGGTTCGTTCCGCTTTACCAGTGGATATGGGCCACGATGGGGCAAAATGCATCGAGGAATCGATTTAGCTGCAAAGACACGCAGCCCAATCTACGCGACGGCCGACGGCATCGTAACTGAAGCTGCTTGGGGCAGCGGATATGGACGTGCGGTTTATGTAAAACACGCCTTTGGAATTGAAACCCGCTATGCCCATCTAGCGAAAATCCGCGTAAAAAAAGGACAGCGCGTTTCTCGTGGACAACGGATCGGTGATATGGGAAGCTCAGGAAGATCAACCGGCACT
This sequence comes from Planktomarina sp., assembly GCA_028822275.1. Lineage (GTDB taxonomy): Bacteria > Pseudomonadota > Alphaproteobacteria > Rhodobacterales > Rhodobacteraceae > Planktomarina. The sequence goes on from JAPKEA010000025.1 coordinate 11,180, forward strand.
CATCTACATTATGAAATTCGGGTGAACGGTAAAGACGTCAATCCTATGACCTATATTAAGGCAGCTAGAAATGTTTTCTAAAAGTAAAATAAACGAACCCGCAGAAAAGCCAGTGCCAGCAGCAGCACCAATCAGCAAACCCACTAGTGAGTTCAAGCCAACTCCACCGAAGGCGAAGCCACCAGCATCAATATTGTCTACAGACCTTCAAGTTACGGGTAACATGAGAACAACTGGTGATATTCAAGTTGAGGGTCGTGTCGATGGAGATATTCGCGCTCATCTCTTGACCATAGGTGAAAAAGCAACAGTTAGGGGCGAGATTATTGCTGACGACGTTGTTGTGAACGGTCACGTTATCGGTCGTGTACGTGGTTTAAAAGTGCGCTTAACGTCCACTGCTCAAGTTGAAGGTGATATCATCCACAAAACAATTGCTATCGAAAGTGGGGCACATTTTGAGGGCTCAGTGCAACGGCAGGATGATCCACTCAATCCAGGGTCAGCCAAATCAGCAAAACCTGTGGTTCCACCATCAACTCCTCATTTGTCACCATCGAGACCGCCAAAAGAGTGAATTGTTCGAAGGCATTTAAATAAAGTCCTAAAATTCTAGCACTTTATTTCGCACTAATTATTTACTGCGAGCGTCAGCCCGCGATTTACCAGATAAGTTCATCGCCAACGTTGCAGCCATAAGCCCATCAAGATCCCCATCTAAAACACCTTTGGTGTCGGATGTTTCAAACGTAGTTCGCAGATCTTTAACCATCTGATAAGGTTGCAAAACATAGGATCTAATCTGATTGCCCCACCCTGCATCGCCTTTATTCTCATGCGCCTCATTAATGGCAGCATTCCTTCGGTCTAATTCGATTTGATATAGGCGGGATTTCAAGGCCTTCATCGCAATGTCGCGGTTTTGGTGCTGAGACTTTTCAGAACTTGTTACAACGATCCCAGTTGGGAGGTGTGTTATGCGAACAGCGGAGTCGGTGGTATTGACATGCTGACCACCTGCCCCAGAGCTACGATAAGTATCGATACGAATATCAGCCGCATTCACTTCAATATCTATATTATCGTCCACTACAGGATAGACCCACACAGAAGAAAATGACGTATGACGCTTTGCAGCAGAGTCAAACGGACTGATCCGAACAAGCCGGTGTACTCCTGATTCGGATTTCAACCAACCATAGGCATTATGACCTGTAATCTTATAGGCAGCTGATTTGATCCCAGCTTCCTCACCAGCAGTCTGAGACTGCAAGTCAACGGTATAGCCTTTCTTCTCGGCCCAACGGATATACATACGAGCAAGAATAGCAGCCCAATCACAGCTTTCTGTTCCCCCTGCCCCAGAGTTGATTTCAAGAAAGGTATCGTTACTATCAGCTTCCCCATCCAAAAGTGCTTCAAGCTCTTTTGCAGTAGCAGAGAGGCCTAAAGCTTTGAGTGCTTCCAACGCCTCAGAAACCACTTCGATATCACCTTCCATCTCGCCTAACTCTATCATTTCTAAGTTATCAGAGAGATCCTGCTTGATACCTTCATAGGTGGATAACGCGTCAATTAATAACTGCCGTTCCCGCATCAGTTTTTGTGCTCGTTCTTGATCATCCCAAAGGCTAGGGTCTTCAATCATGGCATTAAATTCTTCTAAACGATAAGGCGCCGTCTCGTAATCCAAACGTTGCGCCAAAAGCCTAAGAGATTTTTCAATAGATTCTGCCATATTAGTTATTTCTGCACGCATATCTGACCTACCAAATTATGGGTAAAATTAGTTAATGATCTAACTAAGGATACGCCTAATGCCAAGCGCCAACAAAATTTTGCTTAGTAAAGACCACCAGATGAAAGCGATCCAAAGGACGCCTGCGGTGAGACCGTGATCACCCTACCCGAAGACGTAGTAACTTCCAAATCGGGCGTGTCAGTCTCCCCATCATCAAAAAGAGGTAGATTACCACTGACCTGAAAACCACCATCAAACTCCAGTCCAAAAATAGGTTCATCACCTTCACGGAAAAACTCTGCAACCACGTGATCTCCCTCGGCATCTTCCGCAAGCCTGGCTCCTGTAAAACGATTGATATTGATAAAAGTACCAGTTGCTGGAATTTCAAACTCTCCCGAGCCTAAACGCTCGATGGCTCGTTCCATAAACCTATTAAAAACCGGGCCACACATGATGCCGCCATAGTACCCTTTTCCTAGAGGAGCAGGTTGATCAAACCCCATGTAACATCCTGCAACAATATTACTCGTAAAGCCCACAAACCATACATCTTTAGAATCATTTGTAGTTCCCGTTTTGCCCGCGACAGGTACTGGTAGTTTGATAAATCTTTGCGCAGTACCACGTTCCACCACGCCTTCCATCATTGACGTCAACTGGTAGGCGGTCACTTGATCCATAACTCGCTCTCGGTTAGACACAATATTAGGAAGCCAGCCTGGCAATATGTCTGCACGGGAGCATTCGTCGCACACTCGTTCGTCATGTAGAAACACAGTTTTTCCAGTACGGTCTTGTATTCGATCGACCAAAGTCGGCTGGACACGCTCGCCACCGTTTGCAAACATCGCATAAGCAGACACAATTTTATAAAGTGTCGTCTCCTCTGATCCAAGTGATGCAGCTAGATAGGGTCGCATTTGATCATATACCCCAAACTTTTCAGCGTACCCAGCAATTGTCGTCATACCCAATACCTGCGCCAATCGAACCGTCATTAAGTTCCTTGATTGCTCTATTCCAGTTCGCACAGGCGTGGGGCCATAGAACTTATTGGAAGAATTTTTTGGCCTCCACAAACCTTGTGGTGTGTCAATTTCAATTGGTGCGTCAATCACGATCGTAGCAGGACTGAAACCACTGTCCAAAGCCGCTGCGTAAACAAAAGGCTTAAAAGCAGATCCGGGTTGCCGCTTTGCTTGTGTTGCCCTGTTGAATACGGAGTGGTCGTAAGAAAACCCACCCTGCATGGCAATAACGCGACCAGACTTCACATCCATTGCAACAAAGCCACCCTGAACTTTAGGAACTTGGCGCAAGCTCCAGCGGACGAACACTCCACTTTCAGGATCAACAATAGCAGTCACCAGAACAATTTCACCGACCGCAAGTAAGTCTTTGACACTCTTGGCTGTATTGCGGCTAGTCTTTCCGTCCTTCAGTGCCTTCTTAGCCCAAGTTACATCCTCAGAATCTAACTGATGCTCTTCACCTTCCTGCCGCTCGATACCCAATCGAGCACCAGTTTTTGTCAATTCTAAAACAACTGCTGGATACCATCTTTGATTTATAATTATGTCCCTTGATATGTTAATTTTGCGCAGTGCAGAACGCCATTCAGATAATTTGATTGTTGGGATTTTTTGCCCTGTACCATAGTAAATGCCCTGCGCACGGTCATACTCTTCCAAGCCAAGGCGAAGGCTCTGTGCAGCTATATTTTGCAATTCTGGGTCGATGGTAGCACGCACTGAATAGCCCCCAGTGAAGAACTCAGCTTCCCCAAAATCACGTGAAACTTGGCGTCGAATTTCGTCAGTAGGATAATCACGAGGTGGTAACCCACTTCGGAAACTCAAAAAATCACCGTTTTGCACAGTTCGTAATGGCTGTCGGCGGGCAAATTCATAAGCTGTATTGGACAGAAACCCGTTCTCACGCATCTCTTTAAGAACAAAATTTCGCCGGACAATCGCGCGATCCTTTTGGCGGACTGGATGATATTGTGATGGTGCTTTTGGAAGAGTAGCAAGATACGCAACCTCTTCGGGTTGTAAATCTTCTAGTGATTTATTGAAATATGTTTGAGCCGCTGCGACTACTCCATAGGAATTTTGACCCAAAAAAATTTCATTTAGATATAGTTCCAGAATTTTTTCTTTATCGAGGGTAGACTCAATCCGTGTAGCGAGGATAATCTCTTTTATTTTCCGCTCTGCCGAACGAGATCCATCAAGTAGAAAGTTTTTCATAACCTGTTGAGTTATTGTCGAAGCGCCACGAAGATTTTTGCCGCGAGATCTAACTGCATCTCGTAGCGCCGACGCCATCCCAGCAGGATCATAGCCGGCGTGGGTATAAAAATTCTTATCCTCAGCTGAAATGAATGCGGCCTTTACCAAATCTGGGATATCTTCGGCTTGAGCAAAAAGCCTGCGCTCAGATGCAAATTCATCAATAATTAGCCCTTGACCAGAATAAATACGGCTTATTGTTTTAGGCTTATAACTTGCGAGCTCATCATAGCCGGGTAGGCCTTTACCATAAATGAAGAAAACCGCACCCAAAACTAAAGCGCCAAAAACAGCAGCCAATGTCATTGTGGAAAATAATGCACCCAATATGCGAAGCGCCAACATTACGGCGCCTCGACATAGCTTCGCGGCAAAAAATCCAATCTTGGATACAGTTAACAATATAAGAGCTCCAGTTTATTAGCATTCTATATGACTTGTAAGCCTTTAGGTCAAAACCCGATTGCCAATTGAGGTCGAGATTAACCGAGTAAACTAAATTATATTGGGAGACTAAGAAGCCGTAACTATTTTATTAGATAATGATTATGCATATAGGCCTTCAGTCGCTGCAAACCTTCAATAATTTCTGAGGTAGATTGAGCGTAAGAAAACCTGATCGTATGAGCCCCTCTGATAGGATCAAAATCAAGCCCCGGTGTTATGGCCACACCCGCATATTTAAGCACATCCGCAGAAAATTTAAGACTATTCACTTTAAATTTACTAATATCAGCGTAAATATAGAAAGCTCCATCTGGAGGCGCTATTTCCGTAATACCTGCTTCCGGTAAGTGCTGAAGCATCAATCGTCTGTTTTCAGCATAATTAGCTAAGTTCACATCAAGTTCTTCCGACGCCTGCAACGCTCCTAGAGCTGCTATTTGGCTCACATGTGGAGGACAGATGAACATATTCTGT
>JAPKEA010000341.1 GCA_028822275.1 Planktomarina sp.
AACGAAAGGCTGAGTAAATATGTTGATAGACCGGAACCTAAGCGTGACAAGACCAAACAGTATCACTGCGAAACCGATAATGGGTTGTTTCGCCCCGAACGGTGCAATGCAAATCAAGCGCTGCAAACGGCAGGTCATTAAACCGCACTCGCAAGCTTTCTTCCAGTTTCGATCCCGACAATCCATGCCATCGGCCGATCAGCAGACATTTTAAAAAAACAATCTCATGATATCCCGGAGGAGCCAGACCTGATCACTTCAAACCGCCTTTCATGCGGGGTGAAACCAAAGACCAATCCATAAGCGCATCAACTTTGCGCAAGACATCCTGATCCCCAATCCGACGCCCGTTCTCGTAGATGAAAATGTCCATAAAACCCCCAATGTGATTTTCTAAAGCATACGAAATTTGGCCGAGTGAGGAAATAAGGAATTGTGCAGAGGTCTTGTATAGTGACCTTTTGCGCAACCAATTTGCTAAACGAGCTTGGTCATATCATTTAAAAATGAGGGGAGGTCTCAATTTAAATATGTCAATTTTCTATTCCGCTGACCAATTGAAGCGATAGCCTGTCGATGGCACATTAATTATATTCCGCACCTTGAAAATAGAACCTACTAAAACCTTACTATCGCTGTTCTAAAATCTTCTTGGTAAAATAACGTCAACCACGATCGTCTTGTTCCAAATTACAATTCTTAGATAAAAAATCCTGTTGAACACTTTCGGCATAGGTAAGCCGCTTGTGCCTAAGTTATCAAAAAATATCGAATTTCCTCACTAAATAGTATAAATACACTTGCCAGTTGGGTCTTGTTGCACTTTATCTGCTTTTGACACTCGGCTTGGAGACTGTAAGCTAAAATGGATGAAACTTACGTAAAAACATTTGCGGATATTACCCTTTCAAATCGAAGAATCGTTCAGAGAGGTAAAATTGGTGGGGTGAAATCTCTTAGCTCATTCCCCCTCAGTTCCTATGCCAGTTCCAAGATGGAAAGCGTATCAAAACCATACTTTATCGTTCTGTCGGCCCTGTGTCTTATTGGGTCTATATTTCTTTTGCTAACCGCTTCAAATTTCTCTCTTCGAATGTTCACGAAGGTAGACTTATTTTTAAAAATTGAGAACGTCGCGATTTCTGGGTTGTTAATCCTTCTATCCGTGTTGTTTTTGCTTTTATTTGTAAAAACGTTGACCGCCAAAATTACAATCGAATCCACTGGCGGCCAGACTATTTCAGCAGCGGTTTCGGGCAAACAGGAATCCATTGAAGAGTTCGTAGATTCGATAGATGAGCAAGTATTTCTCTTTCTAAAATCAATGAATGACAATAACACCCGTCAAATTGCATCCCAAACCGAGCCGGTTGTTCAAAAGTTCAAACCCACAGCTCTAAGTGAACCCAAGCCTGAAATAACCGTACCATCTTCGGCAGACAGTAAAAGTAAACAAGCCCTTTGAGTTTTGGAAATAAGGCGCTTTTAAAAAGGCCGGTAAGACTTAGCAGCTAGTCTCCATATTGTCACAATACTGGCAACGCAAACTTTCCCTGTGCTGCCCTCAAGGCGCGCACGAATAATCAGTTGTAGCAATCATGGGAGATTGCCGCGACACAGCAAGAGAACAAGCGGGTCATTCTCAAGGGCATAGCCAGTTATCACGGTACCGAATTTCAGCGCTGGTTTTAAATCTAGTTGCCCGTCAGCATTTTGCATTGCTCCAAATATAGTTTTCCAATTTTTGCCGTAACCGATGCAAACTCAGGGGCCAGTTTCTGCGCTTCAGGAGCTTCGATGTGACTGCCGATCCACGCCAATAGCGCCATTCTGCGTAACATAATGAACGTTTCGATCTCGGCCTCGTCTTCGGCATTTAGATCGCGAATTGAGCGATACCCCCGAACCCACGCGTCTTTGAATGCCGGGATACGCGGGTCGTCTTCAATAAAGCTAATGCTGGCGGCAAAATCATAAAGAAACCATCCATGGCCACAATCATCAAAGTCGATCAACCTCGTTCCCTCTTGGCCAACCAATAAATTTGCGAGCCGCATATCGGCATGGATCAGGTTAAAGCGCTCTGAGGCCTTGCCAAAGGCTTCCAGGCGGGCGCAGACGGTCTTTTCAACCTCTTCCAGAACCTTGGCAATGTCACGATCGACCAAAGGCGCATCGCGCCAGTTGCCCCATGTTGCTGCCGGTCCAAAGACCGCTTCGGCATCCCATGTCAGCCGTTCGAAATATGTGGGTTTCGCCCAACTGATCGCGTGGTCATGGCAGCGCGCAGCAATAGCCCCCAATGCATGGAAGCCATACGTCATATCCAAACTTTCGTCTGGGGCGTTGCCATCCACGAAGTGAAACAGCACCATAAAACGCCCATCAATCAGTGCGTCCGTTTTCCCAAACTGGATCGCACAGCTGTTGCGGCCAAGGTAATAATCCGGCGTCCTGATCACCTTTTCGCGCCCCAAAGCTTCTAGCCAAGCAAGCTCACTTTCGATGGCGCGCAATGAGTGATAGTTTTTTCTGTGGATGCGTAGAATTGCCTTATAGCCCTGAGACGCCTCGACCAGATAGGTTGTGTTTTCCGAGATATTGATCAACCTTACGACCGCATCCTCGGGCACATCCCAAAGCGACAATGACTGCTCGGCCAGCTTTTGCAAATAGCCCAGTAAATTCTGTAAAGGCAGATCAACAGTTGACATTTGTTGTTCCCCTTTCGGACCGCCCACGGTTAATGCCGTCTTGGGTGCTTTTCCAAACCAATTTTGGTTTAATGACGATAAGCCTGTTGCAACGCCATGCAATCACCATTACTACGTGTGTACGACCTGCCATATAATCTTTTGCAATAGCATGCTACTGTTTTGGGATGCCTGAGGTTTTCCCGTACCCAGCATATGACCGCAGCCCTTAGATCCCCCAAAACTGTCAAACAAGGGTTCTGTCTTTGCCGCGACTCCGCTTTGCCTCTGGTCAGCATTATTAATATTTATTACGCTGATAAATCGTCAAAAAAATCATATCGGCCAGACGCATTTTTAGACGCACTAATAATCATCTGCTTGCAAGCGGCGCGCAAAAGCGCAAGCAGCATCGGTTGGCAACCACCACACAGAGACCCAGCTTACAAACTCAGGCCAACAATGGATTCCCGGCCTTAAAAGAAAAATACCTAAACACTTTTTGAACCAGGTTTTTTTTGCCAAGACACATGAAGTTGTCTGCCTTACCATCAAGAATTTTGCTTTTCGAAAAAGTCATATACACCGCGTCAAAGGCTATGAGATTCACCATTACACTGTCAATTTTGCGGGTTTTAGATCAATTAAATTGAAAGGCATAAATGGACAGATCAAATTCACACCCAATCAACTTTGGTT
>JAPKEA010000342.1 GCA_028822275.1 Planktomarina sp.
CCGTGATCCGGGGTCCCCGGTCTGCGGTCCATGATCCTTGGTCTGACTAGATTGGCCTATGTAACCACTGTTGGTGAGAACACCATTTCATGATTTAAACTTTTTGTTGGTGCGAAATGTTTCAATATATCTTGGGAGCCGATCAGACTTTTTTGTAAAGATTTTTATCTAAGCAATAGAGAACCCTCCCCCAAACGGGTAGCCCCTAGCGGGGAATTGCTGCCGTCGCTTGTCGTCCGATAATCTTATCTAGAATCTGGTAATTACTAGATTTAGTAGTGTTGTTGGCGTTGGCATATAAAGCGTCAATTTTTTTATAGAGCTTTGTCAACAGGGTAGATCAATACGCGTGTTTGAAAAATAATATGACCCAAACTTTAGGGACCTGAACGACATCTAGCTGAGAATTAATAGGTTTGAAGGTTACCAGAGGGGAATGTTATGATAATTAAATATGGTGTTCATAAGAAAAGTCGTAAGATAAATTATCCTATGGCTGTCAGTGGCTTGGCTGCATTGGTTTGTTTTGGGATTTCTTCAGTTCAGGCGGCAACGGATGACGAGATTGTCCTGTGTACGATTGACGATACTTCAGGGGCTTTTGCCGCTATGGCGACTCCAAAAACTTGGGGTTATCAACTTGCTGTTGAAGAAATCAATGGTGCTGGAGGTATCAAAGTAGATGGCAAGGTTAAGACCATTAAGCACGTTCAGTATGATGGTCAATCTGATGTTGGCCGTTATAGCCAATTAACACAGCAGTGCGTCTTCGAAGACGAAGCTGACGTTATTATGGCAGCCTATACTGGTGCAGAACGTGAAGCAGCTCGGTCTGAAGCTGTTCGTAATGAAACAATTTTCTGGCATAACAATCAGGGTGAAGGAGGGATTGCTGATCACTATTCTTTCTTCTCAGGACCGACACCGGAGCAGCAAGTTTTACCAGCGCTAAAATGGATGATTGAAGAATTCGGACCTAAAATGACATTTATTGGGGCGGATTATAATTTCTGTCGTGCTATTGGAGATTGGGCTCGTACCGCAGCTGGACTTTACGGTGGGGACCTCGTGATGGAGGAGTACTTCCCGTTTGATGTAACCCAATGGCAGAAAACTATTGGGGACATCCAAAGCATTGGTCCCGATTTTCAGGTGCATTGTCTAGTTGGTGGTGATCAAGTGCAATTTTATCCACAAGCCCAAGCCGCGGGCCTCAAAACACCAGCATGGTCGAACGTGACAATCTCGGATGGCTATGAGCACAAGATTTTTCCAGCCCCGCAACTTGCCAACATGCACGTTCCTCCAGGCTATATCGAAGATGTACCGGGTAGTAATAGCGAAGCTTTTGTTGCTAAAATCCGCAAACGTCACCCTAACGCTCCCTATGTCAATGAGCATGCAGGATTTGGTTATACTGCAGTGAAAGCGATGGCAAAAGCGTGGGCAAAAGCTGGCACGACAAAAACAGAAGCTGTGATTAAAGCGCTTGAATCTGGTATTTCAGTTGAAGAAGCACCAGGTGGTTCATGGCAAATGGTGGGTGATCAGCACCATGCTGCAATGCCAACCTACTTGTTCAGGGTGAACGATGATCACTCGCTTAGTCTGATTGCGAACCTTGGTGTTAACTCACCGAGCTTTTTAAAAGATATTGGTGTGGACGTTCGTAAACTGAAATCTGGAGATGGCCATTCTTATTTGCCACCGGATAATCCTGCATGGAAGAAATTTTTCAAGTAGTATTATCTATAATCTTCTAATTCTGGGTGGGCACCCGTTCACCCAGAATACTTTACTAACCTAAAATTTGACTTGGTTGTCCGATTTTTAGAGCATTTTCGAATTCCTGCTCTGTGGTTAAGGTCAACCTGAAAGACATTGTTAAAGGAAAACCAGCTAAATAATGGATATTTTTACAGAAGTATTTGGGTTTGTCTTTCAGTATATTGACGCTGTAGCATTTCTAATTCTTGCGGCTGCTGGGTTGTCAATAATTTTTGGCATGATGGGCGTAATAAATATGGCGCACGGTGAGCTCATGATGATTGGGGCGTATGTGACGGCATTTTCTATGTATGCCGGTATTCCAGCACCCATCGCAATAGTTCTGGCTGGTGCTGGTGCTGGTGTTGCAGGCATGATTTTGGAACGTTTAATCATACGACATTTTTATAAGCAGTTGTTGTCTTCCCTCGTGGTAACCTGGGGCATCTCCATGATGATCTCGCAGTTATTCTTAATTACTTTTGGCCCAACAATGGAAAGCCTTCCTACGCCATTCTCTGATATTAAAATCTTGATAGGTGGCGACATAGGGTTTTCCATAGTGGGTGCTGAAGGATTTTTGAGCATTCAAGGCAGTAGTGGGAGGCTACCAAAGGGTGTTCAGAGCTTTGGTGTTTATCGGGTTGTGATGTTTGTCATTTCAATTTTTCTCATTACTGGGCTTTGGGCACTATTGCGTTTTACGGAATTTGGTACGCGTGCGCGTGCTACAATGGATAATCCAACTATGGCAAATGCATTGGGTATTAGCACGCCACGGATCTATGCACTTACGTTTGGACTGGGCTCTGCGCTTGCGGGCATAGCCGGGGGGCTGTTCGCATTAACTTCGTCAATCACGCCATTTTTTGGCGCGGCTTTTACCGATAAGGCATTTATTACTGTGGTAGTTGGTGGTGGCACTAGTGTCATTAGTGGGCTGGTTGCGAGCGCCCTGGCACTAGGCGGAGTACAAACAATATTTACGAACGTGTTTAGCGTCTATATCGGATTTGTTGGAATGATCGGTGCTGCGTTCCTTATCTTGCTGCTGATGCCCACCGGTATTTCTGGTTATTTAGCAATCCGTAAATCGCGTTCAAAATAATGCAAAAAAATGGTTTGACCAAAATGAATGAACAACGAGGTAACTTGCTGCGCTTCTTTGGCCTATTAAATGGGCCTCAAACTATGGGACGTGGCTGGTTTTTTTGGACTGGGTTCCTGGTTATAGTAACGGTTGCTTATATTGCACCGACCCACCTCGGTATAAAGCCTTATAAAGTTAATGAATTTTTAGTCTCTGGCTTTCTTGCCGCCAGCTTATCGCTTCTTTGGGGGTATTGCGGCATTCTTAGCCTGGGGCAGGCTGCGTTTTTTGGTATTGGTGGTTATACTTTTGGTATTCTTGGTATAAATATGTGGGAAGATAGTGGGAATACCCATATAGCCCTTTTGTGTGGAATTATTTTGCCAACAGTATTTGCCGCATTTATCGGGTCCATCATGTTTTTTGCCCGTCTTAAAGGTGTCTATGTAGCTATTCTTATGTTGGTTTTATCTCTACTTTTTGAAACCTTTATGCTCCAAACGGCCGACCCAGCGGTCTATTCAATTGGAAAAGC
>JAPKEA010000343.1 GCA_028822275.1 Planktomarina sp.
ACGTCATGTGTGCCCTCATAAGTGTTTACTGTTTCAAGGTTAACCATGTGGCGCATTACATGAAAGTCTTCCGAAATACCGTTGCCACCGTGCATGTCACGCGCCATTCGTGCAACATTAAGCGCTTTACCGCAGTTGTTGCGTTTCATCATTGAAATCATCTCTGGAGCAGCTTTGCCTTGGTCCATAAGGCGGCCAACTTGTAGAGAACCTTGCAGACCCAAAGTGATATCTGTTTGCATGTCAGCCAGCTTTTTTTGGAACAATTGTGTTTGAGCCAAAGGCCTGCCAAACTGCTTGCGATCTAACCCATATGTGCGTGCTGAATGCCAACACGCTTCTGCAGCGCCCATAACACCCCAAGAGATGCCATAGCGGGCACGGTTCAAACATCCAAACGGACCTTTAAGTCCTTGTACATTAGGCAACAGCGCATCGTTGCCCACTGAAACGTTATCCATGACTATTTCGCCCGTGACTGACGCCCTTAACGACAACTTTCCACCAATCTTAGGCGCAGAGAGACCTGTCATGCCTTTTTCTAGGATAAAGCCTCGTATTTTGCCATCATGGTACTCTGATTTCGCCCATATGACAAACACATCTGCTATTGGGGAATTTGAAATCCACATTTTAGACCCTGTTAGACTATACCCCGTAGGTGTCTTGCGTGCGATAGTCTTCATCCCCGAGGGATCAGAGCCTGCGTCTGGTTCAGTAAGACCAAAACATCCGATTAAACTGCCTGCAGCAAGGCCGGGGAGGTATTTAATGCGCTGGGCCTCTGATCCGTAGGCATGAATTGGGTACATTACCAATGACGACTGTACAGACATCATAGATCGATACCCTGAATCGACACGCTCAATTTCACGCGCAACAAGGCCATATGTTACATAAGACGCACCAAGACCGCCGTATTCTTCGGGAATTGTTAGCCCCAAAAGACCAGCTCCACCCATCTGAATAAAAACGTTTGGATCGACCGTGGCTTCTCGGTTTGCAGCGGTTACAATAGGGGATAGTTTGTCTTTGGAAAATGCGGTAGCGGCATCTCGCAGCATACGTTCATCTTCTGATAATTGATTTTCAAGCCGCATAGGGTCAGCCCAATCAAAAGTACCAAGGTCAGGCCCATAACCGGCTATTGTCTCGGAATTATCTTTCATTGTGTTGATCCTCATTTAGGCATTTAGTTTAAGTTAGACCTTCACATAGGGCAGGGCAATGCGTGGAGATCAAAGTTTGCTCAAAGGATACGAAGGACAAAAAAACCCCCAATGCTTACGAATCGGGGGTAAATCTTGAATTTAAAAAGCGTTATCGTGAAAGTGGTCCAATCAACATAACCATTTGACGGCCTTCCATTTTTGGAAAGTTTTCTACTTTTCCATGTTCAAGCGTATCAGCAGCGACACGTTCAAGCAGTTGACGTCCAAGATCTTGGTGCGCCATTTCACGGCCACGGAAACGTAAGGTGATTTTAACCTTGTCACCATTTTCTAAAAATTTATAGACATTGCGCATTTTGACATCATAGTCGTTATTATCCGTATTTGGACGGAATTTCACTTCTTTAATCTCGATAATCTTCTGCTTTTTACGCGCTTCAGCTTCTTTTTTCTGATTTTCGTATTTGAATTTACCATAGTCCATGATCTTGCAGACTGGCGGGTTGGCGTTGGGCGAAATCTCTACTAAATCAAGCCCTGCTATTTCAGCCAATTCCATTGCGCGCTCTGGCGATACTACGCCTTCGTTTTCGCCTTCCGCCCCTATCAGGCGAATATCGGATCCACGAATGCGTTCGTTGATCCGGGGGCCGGTGTCGCGCTGTGGTGGCGCGTTATGGGGTCTGCGTCCTATGGTCTTTATCCTTTTGTCGTTTTCAATATTAATTTGTTAAAGTAGACTCACTGAGCTGCAGCTTCAACCCGCAAAAAAGCGCTTAGTAACCCAAAGTTCCCTGCAAACAGGTTCTTTCCCTTTACAATAAGGTCTGACATATCATGCGAAGGCTCTCTGAGGGCCATCACAAGGGCCATATAAAAGGACATGACCAATGAGAGCAATTGTAATTTTGATCGTTGCAACGATTCTTGGATTTTTCGGTTACCAATATTTGGCAAATGGCAAAACACCAGGTGTTGCGTTTGAAACATTAACTGGTGCTGCCACAGAAATCGCGGGCGATGCGGCAACTGTTGCAACTGATGCCGTATCTGAAGTTACCGAGAGTGCAACTGATATGGCAGACGATGCCGCTGCCGCAACAGCCGCTGCACAAGTTAAAGCCATCGCCGTGGCAGAAGCTGCTGTTCTATTGGAAGCTGCCGATGTCGAAGCTGAACTTGCAGCGAATGTGGCCATCGTTCTAGAAGAGGCTGTTGCTGAGGTTTCTGGAGAAGAATTGAAGATAACCAATGACGGAAGTTCAAATCTTTTGACTTTAGATGGCTTTAACGCAGAAAAAGTACTTGAAATGATTTTAACATCTGATCTGTCTGATGAGCAGATAACGGTCCTTTCTAATTCCATAGACGCTGTCAAAGATGATCCATCCCAATTAGAGGCCACTTTGGATCGCCTAAAAGATGTATTGGGGAGGTAAGCTCGGAATATTTTGACGAAGGAAAAAATGGTCGCATCAAATGCAATGCGACCACAGTTTTTTATTATTTTAATGTTTTAACCTACAAATGCCTTTTCAATCACAAATTGTCCTGGATCGGAATTGGCACCTTCTTTTAGACCTGATTTTTCCATCAGTGCTTTAATATCAAGATTAAATGAAAGACTGCCACACACCATTGCGCGATCCCTAGCAGGATCAAGCGGAGGGAGACCCAGGTCGCTGAACAGTATGCCACTTTCAATCAACGTGGTAATACGACCCATTTTAGGACTCTGTTCACGAGTGGTGGTAGGATAGTAACGAAGCTTGGTTAAGTTCTCGGCGCCAAGCAGTTCGATCATCATTTCGTCTTGCTTGATTCGGACAATCAAATCGCGCCCATAGGATAGTTCATCAACATCTCGGCAAGTGTGCGTTACAATAACCTCATCATACTTCTCGTAAGTGTCTGGCTCGCGTAAAAGTGATGCAAAAGGAGCAAAACCAGTTCCCGTTGAAAAGAAATATAGCCGTTTACCTGGCAGTAATGCGTCATGCACGAGGGTTCCAACTGGCTTGGGGCGTAAAATAATTTCGTCTCCAACCTGTATATGCTGCAGCCGTGATGTCAGTGGGCCATCTGGCACCTTGATGGAATAGAATTCCAGCTCTTCATCCCATGATGGAGACGCGATGGAATAAGCACGTAATAGCGGTTTTTGCTTGCCTGTTTCGGGATTTGGGTCCCCCATTAGACCGATCATCACAAACTCACC
>JAPKEA010000344.1 GCA_028822275.1 Planktomarina sp.
ATATTTGAACCAGCACCAGCTTTGTAATCTACTTTAGTAATTGGACTTGTCAGTTGGCCCAGTTGGTCGAAGGTAAGTTCTCCATCATCCAAATATAGAGGAAAGAAATCTGTTACAAGGTTGTCTGAAAATTCGTCATTACGGGCAGTGATTTCACCTGACGGTGACACAAATAATGGACGCCCTAATTCATCTGTAGCCTGCTTTGGAGTTTTGACCTCAGCCGTTTGACCAATCCCAAGCGGAACATCTTTAAGGCCAAAGCGCAGGTCACCTTCAATTTTAAGTGTTGAGGCACTCGTGGTTGTCCCAGAGCTAAACACCAAGTTATTTGTCACGGTATTAAAAGTTACGTCGACCCCACCAATTGGCATACCACTCGTTGGATGCACCATTTGATTTATACGCGCTTCCAGTGCCGACGCAATTGTCGTGCCCGTGTAGTTCTGTTCAGGCAGAGTTAAAAGCGCACTTACGCCATCAACCACAACTGTAAACCTATTTTCATTACCTGCTGATGTTAGCGAAAAAGCCTCGTTCATATTAACTAGAGCTTCAGACCCAGTCGCTATCGCAGGTTTTGACGCAAGTCCGGTAGGGTCCGTAAAACCCAACTCTCCTGCGCGGGGGAACCCCATAATTTGATTTGTACCGTCAGCGATATTATGAACTCCGTAAGTTCCGTTATCAACGGGATCTTTTTCGCCTTTAGCCGTTAACTTGTATCGGCCAACGCTCACATCGGAAGCTGACTGGTTTGCCGTAACACCAACGGCGCTATTTTCAGCAAGTTTCTCACCAGTTTTCCCACTTTTAATGTCAAATGTGTTGTTTACAGTATCAAAGTTAATTTCCATTCCGTAGCGCTTATTTTGTACACGCACTTCAGGTCCATTATTAATAAATGGTTCACCGATAAGTTTGTCATCTGTTGTAAGAGCGATGTCTTTGTTGTTACCGAAAGCTGGTATTCCTAAATCGTTCGTAACTCCGGACACTGCCTTAGAATACACTGTGAAGGATTGCTTGTTGATACCAGTGCCAAGTCCAAGCTGGGCGTTGTCGCCGTCAAAAGTTAGATTTTGGCTCTTTTCATCATAACCAATCTTAACAGCTGGATTAGTATCACTGCTCCAACCCATGCGTGTTGCACCAGTTACAGTAGTTCCATCAGCTAACCGGAAACCAAAAGCCTCCAGCCCATCGCCAGATGCCGTCTTATTGGCAACACCCGCGGACTGTACGACTAAAAGGGTATTGTTTGCAGCCGTATTAGTATCAGCGGCATATCGCTTTGCGGAGCTGCCTATCTCTTGAATAACCAGTTTTGAAGTATGAAAAACTGTATCAACACCTTCAACTTGGCCTTCTGTGCTCTCAAAACGCGCCTCAATGCTCTTAGATGGCTTTGCTAAAACGTGGATTGTACTTTCAGTGTTAGCGGCTTTACTAGCGGTGTAAGCCGCGCCAGGGAAAGTCTGGCCATCTAAATCAAAATCAAGTGTAAGCTTCCAATACCCAGTAGAGCCAGCGTCCACTTGTTTGACGGCGATAGGACTGGTTCCAAGAATATTGGCTAGGCTTGTCAGTTTAGGAGTTGCGGTATTCTTGCCTTCAAATTGGTGAAGACTAATAGACTGATAGTCAGAGGCATTGGGAAGCAATCTGACGTCACTAAATGTACCGCCAGCATTTTGCTTAACTTCAATGAACGGCAAACCAGACGCAGCGTCTACGCCCATTTGGGCGGTTGTCGTATTACCTTCAAGACTTATATCAAATGCCGCAAAAGTTGGCTTGTTTATTTCACCATGTTTGCCAACGGAGTGCGACGCAAGATCAACCGCACTTACTGGAGACGGATTGTGATATGATATAAATCTATGAACATTGGTCGCAGTTCGACCAGTACCACCACCCTCTAGGTGGTTTACCCTTAAAATATCCGAGCCTGGAGGCGGTTGATCGTCACGAGCATTGGTGGCTTTCACTTGGGTCATTGCTAGCCCAGTTGTCTTCTTAAACAACTTACCATCAACGCCTAAGGCAGTTACTTTTGTCGTATCAGCTTGCTCTAAATTCGTTCCGTGCTGAATATATGCATTCATTTCATCATTCATTCGAACCTGCGCATGACTCAGAAATGTATCCATATCCATGCCGTTTTCTTTTGCGTCCGACCCACTGATTACGTAAGAGTCATTTATTGCATTTGCCCCACTTAAATCCACTCTAATTGGAACCGCCAATCCCGAGGACAGGCCATCACCTTTTGATTTTTTAAAGTCGATACTAAAAAAGCTGTCCACGTCATCTGACAGTTGGATCTTTTTATCGTCACCAAATGCTGTTCTCGCGGCAACTTCCACTGCTTCCGCTAATTGAGTGCCATTGTATACTCCTGGAGGAATGTCGATTGAGACAGGTCCACTCTCATCAAAATCCAAGACTAGAAATTCTTTGCCCCAAAAAGTACTGCCAGTGGGGTTATCTATACTCTGCAAAGCTTGGTATTCCATAGTGGATTTAAACTCAGCTTCACTAGTTGTAATAGTTATAGTCTTGCCATTTCCTAAAAATGCTTCAAGACCAAGTCCAGTTATTGACGCTGGGGTGGAAACTATTGCAGCTCCAAGGTCATCTGCCTTGTAGAGTGGAAATCCTTTACCCTCTAAAATGTACGCTGGATCCTGAGGCACAGTCGTCTGCTGGCCAAATTTATCGATGAAGAGGCCCGCAGCCTGAGGGTCGACAGCGCGTGTTAGCTGAGGCTTGATTTCAACTCCATCAACAAACACTTTTGTGTCATATTTATTCGTTGGTTGAAGATCCGTCGCAGTTTGCGTCTTAAGGTAATATACTGTGGCTGATTGCGGATTTCCTGCGTTATCAAATATTGTGACCGCGGATGTCGATGAATATGTGGATGCGTCGGTGGTGTTAAAAATGTTGTCGGCTGGTAGCACTTTGTCACTTGAAGATAAATTGACACCCATCGAGATACTATCAGTACGCTTCGGCTCACCGAACTCAGACTTTAGCTCTAATTTGCTGGCACCTGCCAGTGTCTTATCAGCCACAGAGCCGTCACTATCGACTGGGTAGCCCAGGAGGAACTGTCCATTACTGTCAACGATAAAGCCGCTGTCGTCCACGTTAAATGACCCGTTTCTTGTGTACACAGTCTGGGAGGCAACACCGCCACTCTCCATTGCGAAGAAACCCTGACCCGAGATGGCCATGTCCAGAGTATTTGACGAAGTTGTGATATTACCTTGGGAGAATTGTTGGACAATGCCCTTAGTGGCTGTACCTTGCCCGACTGTCTGCGATTGCAGCGGAGTTGATCCAAATATGTCGCCAAATTCAGCTCGGCTCTT
>JAPKEA010000345.1 GCA_028822275.1 Planktomarina sp.
AGGAAAAACTCTGGTCACTTGTCGTAACGAGTTGCAATGCGTCTTTAGTCTTTGAGTTCGCCGAACATATTATTGAATTTATAGCGGTTCTTGTGGTGGTAAATAACTTGTTTGCACGACCTACGTGATGCGACACCGGCGCGGATTTGGGTGCTTAAAAACGGGCCTTTCTGGCCGACGACCTCGGCGTAGCCTTAGTTGAAAAGCATATCTCCGCCCATCTCTCGATCCGCTGTCGTGTAGCCCTGTTCCCACTTGAGAGCAGCGTGATGTTGTACAAAGAGGCCCATCAAACTAGCCGTGGATGCATGGGCTAGACTGTGCGCCTGTTCAAACGTATGTGATGAAGATAAATGAATGGGGGCACATCTGTCTACGCCTTCCCCCAATTCAACATTGTCTGCCAAAAGCGTTGTACCTTTGGGTTCTGATGTTCAGTGACGAAGGCCACAAGTGCGTCGAGCAGGATCTGATGGGTGCTTTTGTTAGGATGATCAGCAATGGGCTAAGTCTTTCAGACAAAGGTTGATTTCTCTCGCAGATCGCAACCCTGCCATAGATAAAGAATCACCACCGGCTCAAGTGTCGTGCGAAAGCCATGCTGCTGCATTGACGGAATTTGAACGGTATCACGCGCCGAGCGCCGCTTGGCGCGTGCGCCCCGACCAACACGAAATTTGGCACTCCCCACAAGAATGAAATACACCTCTTCAGCCTGATGGCAGTGGGGAAGATAGTTGATATCTGGCCCAAAAACACCAACGCCCGCGCGAATGCAGGCGCTCACAAACGGTCCTTGCTTGCCAATGATTTCTGCGTATCCGTAGTTGGCCAGCATGTCAGCGCCTACCGCTGTGTCCGTCTTTGAATAGCTTTGCTCCCAATGCTGCGATGCGCACTCCCCTACAAAGGCACGCATTAGCTCTTATTCCGGCGTTGCAGGTTCGGCGCTCGCATAAGCCGTTGCAAGAATATCAGATGCGGCAAGATGTGCGGATGTGACACCGGCCCATTCAGTCCCCCAATTAATCAGATTTTCTCGAAACAGGTCCATCTTTTCATCATGAAGGCTCGCAATGTATTCCAATGTCGCCGTAAGAAGACGGCTATCTATGGCTTCGGCAGCTTTAATACCCATTAGGCACTTTCCAAAGGATGTGAGCGTGCATTGATGACCACCCATAATTTTCCAAAACACTCAGATATTTACTTGCCGGCTGAGACTTCAGTTTTGACCGCAACCAAAGAGCGCAAGATCGTGTGCATATCAATGTAGCCGACAGGCTTGTCCCCCGAGACAACCGTGAAACTGCGGCCAATCTCACCATCAGATTTGGCAATGATAGACTCTAGCGTATCTGATGCATCTACTTCGCCGTCTTCCCCCCCGTGATTACGGCTTTCTTGCATAACAGAACGCACGCGCAGGACACGAGCCCGATTAATATCACGGACAAAGTTATCAATATACGAATCTGCTGGCTTTAGCACGATCTGCTGTGGGTCTCCTTGCTGAACAATTTTACCGTCCTGAAGTATCACAAGGTGATCTGCAAGACGCAACGCCTCATCAAGGTCATGTGTGATAAATATGATAGTTTTCTTTAATTCGCCTTGCAACTCAGAGAGTAAAGATTGCATGTCTGTTCGGATGATCGGATCAAGGGCCGAAAAAGCCTCGTCCAAGAGCATCACATCAGCTTCGGCGCAGAGCGCGCGGGCAATCCCTACACGTTGCTGCATCCCACCGGAAAGCTGATTGGGATGCCGATCTTCGTAACCCGCCAACCCGACACGATCGAGCCAGCGTCGGGCACTGTCGAAAGTTGCCTTTCGTTGTTCACCCCGAACCAATTTTGCCGTCGCCGCGTTTTCCAGCACAGTCCAATGCGGCAGCAGGGCAAATCTTTGGAACACCATCGACATGTTATTTTGTCTGAGTTTCTGCAGCTCCGTCAGTGACAGCGAAGTAACATCCACACCATCGAGAAAAACTTCACCAGCTGTGGGTTCAATCAAGCGGTTGAGGTGGCGGATAAGCGTTGATTTTCCTGACCCCGACAGGCCCATTATCACCGTGATCTTGCCTTCTTGCATATCAACATTGATATCATTGAGCGCCAGAACATGTTGGTGTTTAGTCAGCAAGTCGCCTTTGCTCATGCCTGTCTGGATATGTGGAAGCATTGCCTTATCAGATGGACCAAACACCTTGTAAAGGTTTTTAACGGATAGCTTAATTGGTGCTATTGCCAAATTCGGCGAGTTCATTCTGAATTTACCTTGTTAATTCGCTTTAAGGCTGCTTTCGAAACTCTATCGATCATAATCGCCAGTAGGACAATTCCCAAACCCGCGACGAGGCCCACCCCCAATTCTAAACGGCTGATCCCCTGCAGAACTAGCTCACCAAGACCCGGTGCTGAAACTAGAGATGCTATCACCACCATTGCTAGCGCCATCATAATGGTTTGATTTATACCCGCCATGATAGTTGGCATGGCAAGGGGAATTTTCACTCCCAAAAGTTTCTGTCCCGCTGGCATACCGAACGCATCCACGGCTTCAAGTACGTCTTTGTCTACCAATCGAATGCCAAGGTCAGTTAACCTAATGACCGGAACAATTGCATAGCCAATAATAGCAATGCCATAAAGTTTTGATTCCGTAACACTAAACATAAATATTAGGGGAATGAGATATACAAAAGTTGGTAAAGTTTGCAGCATATCCAAAACGGGTAGCATAGTTCGTTGCAATGGGTCGGATCGCGACATGGCGATACCAAGTGGAATGCCTAAAAGCACAGAAATAAAGCCACATACGAAGACAATCGCGAGCGTCTGAATTGCTGCTTCGTAGTGGTCAATAACTGTCAAGAACATAAGTATGGAAAATACAAGCAAAGTTACACGTACTGATCTCGCCACAAAATAGGCAAAAAGCATCATTCCTAACATGACAATCCACCATGGCAAGGCAACCAACGCATATAACGTTCCATCAATTGCCCAACTAAGAGGCTGGGTCAGTGGATCAAGAACAACCTTTAGTGGATCTTTGATATTTAAGAACGCCTGTTCCACACCAGCTGTGAAATCTCGAGATCGTGGTATGGCGCTGCACGCCTTATTTAGGGTGTCCAAAGAAGGTTGCGGTAGGTCCCAAAAGTTCTGATTGATTTCAGCTTTACCTAGCTTAGCCATCAGATCTGACACACTCGAAAATTCATTACTTTCGGCTTTGTTACACCATTGCCGAAGGCCTAACCTCTCAAATACTGTTTCAAACACTATCATGCATGCCTTTTTTCGGAAAAATAATTTTCAAAGGAGAGGGCTACAAATGTTTGGAACTACCCTCTCCTT
>JAPKEA010000026.1 GCA_028822275.1 Planktomarina sp.
ATAATTTAATATTTGGGAACTGATCAGACTGAAGTACCTTGTGAAAGGCGGTGATTTCTAACCGGTGAAAAAGTTGCGCAAGTAAGACATCGGCAGCAGAATACTCGCCGGCTATAAACCCATTGCCATGGCTCAGTTTCTTCTCAATAAAGACCATGCCCTTGGCAACGCTGCTAACAAACTGCCGATATTTAAATCCGGGCGGTTTGCCCAAAATGCGCACTAAAATAAAAATAGGCACTCGGTCTCTGGATGGATGCTTGGTTAGATAATCCCATATCACCGTCCACAGTGGCCTCTTGCACAGCAGATATGCAAGCATTTGAGTGCTGAGGCCCGCCATACTGGTACCAAAATTTTCACCGATCCCAACACCTTCATCAAGAGAGAATTCCTTGACCAAAGCGCGAACTTCAGTATTTTTTGCGGTATCTGCGGGGTATAACTTTGCACCTTGATTTGGTGCTAGGGAATCCAAATATTCAAGAATTTTTATACTGTCATAAATGGGTTGGCCATTGTGCACCAAGGTAGGAACCAGTGATGCAGGATTGATTGCTTTGTAAGCCTTTTGCAAATGCTCACCGGTGGATTCTAATCCAACTCGATGTTGCTTATAGGTAATATCCTTTTCGGCTAGCCCTACTCTGGCAGTTTGGGATGCCAGCGACTCACCATAGCCATAAAGTTCAAATTCTTGATTATATTCGATAGCCATAACGTAAAAACTCCTGGCATCCAGACCAATATCCTAACAGCGCAGACTCGGCATCCAACAGGCGTTTTCAGCCGGACGGATCCTGGAAAATGTAAATATTAGGTGGCCAGTGATAGATTCGTCCATCACAGACCGCCTAATATTTTAAAACTACTGCTAAAAGTTGTAAGTAATTTCGGCACCAACGCGGCGGCCCGGACCATAAATGCTGCGCCCACCGCCGCCCTGACTGGTGGCAAACGTGGTCACCTGCGTACGCATCAATTCATCGTTGCAGTTATTACAATAGACACGAATCGAGGCCGATTCGCTCAAATCCATAGAGGCGGTTAAATTTACTACACCATGGTCAGGCTCCAGCGATATGGCGCGATTACCCGCGTCAAACTGAAACTCGTCTTTATAGCTGTACTCTGCTCGCATTTGTAGGTTGTTCCCCAGATCAGGCGCGTAATTTAATGCAACCGTATAGGCATTTTCTGGTGCAAACTGCATCGGATTACCCGTTTTATCAGCATAATCGCCAAATACTGCATCTTGATTGAAGTAATTGAAATCAAATCTCAGCGCATTAGTGAGCAAATAATTCACTTCAAGTTCAACGCCAGTCATCTCACTCTCGGCAGCATTGTCCGTGAGCCCACTTGGCGCCCCGTTAACCACAATAATGGTTTGTACCTGTTGATCGGTGTAGTCATACTGATAAGCCGAGAGGTTCAATTGCATACGGTCATTCATCAATCGCGCTTTATAACCAATTTCCAGCGAGTCCAAGTGCTCCTCTGCAAACCCTCCCACATTACCAGCCTGAGCCCAAGTCGCAAAAGTCACGCCGCCACTTTTATACCCGCTGGAGTAGGTAATATACGCCATAGAATTATCATTGATCGCATAGTCAAGACTGATCTTTGGATCAGTAGAACCGTACTCTAACGTCTGTGGCAATGTAAACGGTGCTGCAACAAATGGGTAACCTGGAGTATTCGTGATCATCTGAGTGATAAAATCTTTCTCATCATCGCTACGACGGATACCGAGAGTTAAGTTAAGCTGATCAGTGACTGCATAAGTTGCCTGGCCATAAAGGGCAATACTTGTATTATCAAGAGTCACGTCCTGACGAGCCTGACTATAGGCTAAACCCTGAACCGCTGGATAGTACTGCGGCGGGATGTTTCCCTCTACACCAACAGAGTAATCATCCATGCGGTAACCTTCATCATTGAAGTAGTAAAGTCCAACCACCCAGGTCAGCCGATCATCCATGGTAAACATTCCGCCATCGACTGATGTAAATCGAAATTCTTGGGTAAGTTGTTTACTGTTCTGTTTTACATCAGTCCAAATAGCATCTCGAGTGGTTGACTCAAAATCGGTTTGTTCATGAACCTCATCACTGGTGCGACTGGTAATCGAGGTAAACAAGAAATTATCTGATTCATGCTCAATCTTTAGGGAGACTAAATCCGACTCAAGATTAGAGAAACCAGGGTGATCCATTTTTACATTTCGCGGATCTAGAGCGGCTTCTCGTAAAATATTGGCTACGGTACCCGCCTGAATTCCAGCCATAATGGCACCGCTTAACGGCGCGGGAAGAAACGGCAGCGGCAGCGCATGGCCCAACTGATACAAACCTAATGGACCCATTTCACCGTTCGCTTGAGCTAATCTTGCCTCTTGATCAAGACTGGTTGTCTGGGCAGTAAATTCGAGACTGGTCTTGTCGCTCAACTGACCTATTAGGTTTACTCGAACAGCATCGGCGTCTTGGCCATCGTTTTTACCAGACAGAATCTCAGTCATGTTGCCATCGTCCGAACGCGTCGAGGCAGATAAACGACCAACCCAATTTTCGGAAATGGCCCCTGACACATAACCACCCACTCGCTGATAGCCCTCATTACCCGCCGCCACTTTCACGCGCGCTTCAAATTCTTCCGTCGGTTTAACGGTATAAAGTGAAACAGCCCCACCAATAGTGTTACGTCCATATAAAGTGCCTTGAGGACCTTTTAATACCTCAATGCGCTCAATATCCACAATGCCTGACAGAGACGAAGAGAAGCGTGCATTATAAATTTCGTCAACAAAAACTCCGACGGAACCCTCAGAGCCCATATCAAACTTACGTGACCCGACACCGCGTATAAAAATAAAGGGCCGTGAATCCCCGTCGCCACCCACAGATACGCTGGGCACACTGGTTTCTAATTGCGAAATATCATCCCATCCTGCTTGCTCTATTTGAGCGGCAGAAAAAGCTGAAATTGATGCAGGAACATCTTGTAGGTTTTGTTCTCTTTTCTCTGCCGTTACGATTACCTCTGCTAGAGCAGGTGTATCTGCATAGACACCCTGCATAACAAGTAGCTGGGCGCTAATTGCGCCAATTATTAATTTGTTTTTCATTTTTCTCACCCTCAGACTGTTAATGCCCATATGCTCACAAAGCCTATCAACCTAAATAGCCAAATGGCTATTAGCCATACGGCTAGACTAGCACCTACATAGTGGGTTGGCAAATTTTACGTTTCTATGTCACACCAAATGCCGCACCAGATGATTAAACCTCGCCTTACAGCGCCTGCAAAAAAAACTCAACCAGCACGGCAGCCACTATGCCCGCCATTCTGGTTACCGATGAGTATTTTATTACGGCTATTAACCGTCATTTCGCAAAAACCCGAGATCCACCTTACTACTAGAAGGATCCGGCCATCGAGAGACAATCGCCTTTACACTAGTATGGAAGTTTAGCGCTTCAGGCCCACTGATCTTACTGTCGGTGAACGCGCTATCTTTCCAACCACCAAAACTGTGATTCCACGGTGGTACAGGTATGGGCACATTGATACCGACCATCCCAGCCTGCACGTTATCTGCGTAGTGTTTGGCTGCACCACCATCACGGGTAAATATAGCCGCACCATTACCCAGTGGATGACTGGCAATGATCTCCATTGCATCTTTATAGGTTGACGCCCTGACCACCGACAAAACTGGACCAAAAACTTCATTATCATAGATAGGCATGCCGGGCTTCACGTTATCGACCAGAGTGGCGCCCACTAACCAGCCCTCTTGGTCATCACCTAATCGTCCATCTACACACAGCTTGGCCCCAGAGGCTTCCACTCCATCAATGAGGTTATTAATACGCTGCTGACTCTCTGAACTAATAACCGGCCCCAACTGAACATCTCGGTCTGACGCTGGGCCAATCTTAATGCTGGGAATACGTTCGGCGATTTTGGCGACTAATTGATCGCCGATGTTACCAACAGCAACGACGACTGAGATAGCCATGCAGCGTTGACCTGCTGCCCCAAATGCTGCAGATGCAGCTGCATCTGCAGCCATATCTAAGTCCGCATCAGGGAGGATAATCATATGATTTTTACCGCTACCAAATGCCTGTACCCGCTTATCATTTTCGATGCCTTTGATTCTCAGTTGTTTGGCGACAGCGGTGCTGCCAACAAAACTTAAACCCGCAACCTGAGGATGTTCGATCATCGCCTCAACCACCTCACGACCCCCATTGACTACATTTAAGACGCCAGCAGGCAGGCCCGCTTTATGCATTAGCTCTGCGATTAAACGAAATGCTGAGGGAACTTTCTCACTGGGTTTGGCAATCACAGTATTACCACAGGCTATTGCCATAGCGCACTGAACTAGTGGAATCATGACCGGAAAATTAAACGGACTCACGGTACAAATCACACCAACCGGGTAACGAGCATCCATGACATCGATGCCGGTTGACACATTTTGTGTAGTGGCCGAGCGTAACCAGCTACCCATGCTGGCACCGTATGCAAGCCCCTCAATACCCTTGTCAACTTCCGCCGAGGCATCTGCGAAGGTCTTACCAGCCTCTACGGTACAAATTTCAATCAACGCATCACGATGTTCTATGATCATCTGCCGGCAAGCGAGTAAGATCTCTGCTCGATGGCCTAAACCCTTGGCTGACCAGCTGCCAAAGGCCTTGTGCGCCGCTTGCGCTGCTGCACCCAACTCTTGAGCTCCGGCATTTAATACGCTGCCAATTTTGGCGCCAGTTGATGGATTAAATAAATCCGAAGAATATCCACCGACGCTAACTGCTTCCCCATTTACAAAGTGATTCACCATGAAGTACTTCCTTAATGTTGACTATTTTATTGGGTCTTTTGTGTGCTTTATTTAGCGCTTAAAGTGCTTTTGAATAGGCCTATTAAACGGCTCTACCCACGACCAAATATGATGGGATAACATTGGTGCAAATTGTTTTAAACGCCGATGCGAGAGATTAAGTTTAGCCAGCAGGCTAAAATAAGTCAATCACCTAATAAGTAGCCCGTTTTAGTCACATTAAAAAGGTTATCCTTGAGTCGTATCGACGCATAATTCAATTTTCCCTTGCGTTGACCAGCAACACCCTTGACGGATAATAGCCATGTGGCTAAAATAAATTATTGTGTACTTTAAAACTCAGGCCTTTAAGTATGAAAAATTATGATGTCGCAATAATTGGTTATGGTCCAACTGGCGCTATGATGGCTCACTTACTTGGCCTGCAAGGATTAAGCACGCTAGTAGTAGAATCTAATCTCGATATTTATAAAATCCCCAGAGCCGTTCATTATGATGGCGAAGCAATGCGGATTTTTCAGTCACTCGGCATGATTGATGAGATCAAAGAGTCCAGCCGAGAACCCGGATTCGCATCGTTTTTAAACGGCTTTAATTGGAAGATATTTCATCAGGATCTGACCAAGAGCGATAGGGTACACCATTGGGCAAATAGCCATTTTTTCTCTCAGCCTGAGCTTGAAAAACTTCTTCGCGGCAAAGTCAATCAATGCGCCTCGGTAGATCATAAACTAGGCTGGCGGCTTAAAGACCTCGATCAAGATAGCACCGGTGTGACAGTAACGATCGCCGAGCATGAGGGCCAGCAGACGGCGGAGTTTCGTTGCTCCTATCTTCTTGGCTGTGATGGCGCTGCTAGCAGTACCCGGGAATTAGTCAACATCCCTCTGACCGACCTGGGATGCGACGAACCCTGGCTCGTTTGTGATCTTATGCTCAAAAAAAGCATTGAGATCAAGGATGAGATTTACCAGATTTGCGATCCTGCCCGCCCTACGTCACTTATTCCCTGTGAGACCGGCCACATACGCTGGGAGTTCATGCTAAATGAAAGTGACAATCTCCATGATATTGAAGTTGAAGGCAATGTTCGAGCACTCATGGCACCTCATATCGGCAGACTCAACAGCCAACTCACTGAAAATGATGGCATCCTGATTCGCTCAAAGGTCTATCGCTTTCATGCACTGCTGGCTAATCAGTTTGTGCGTGGACGTATATTGTTGCTCGGCGATGCCGCCCATCAAATGCCTCCCTTTCTTGGGCAGGGGCTCTGTTCAGGACTCCGTGACGCATACAACCTAAGCTGGAAGTTAGGCGGTGTAATAACGAATAAGTGGGATCCCAAAGTACTTGAGAGCTACCATAGTGAGCGCCAACCCCATGTTGAGGAAGTGATAAACCTCGCCATTCAACATGGCGAGATAATTCAAACCCGCAACCGATTCAAGGCGATCGTGCGGGATCTATTTTTATTGCTCGGCCGGCTCTTTCCGCCGTTGATCGCGTCGATTAAATTTGGTCAACAATGGCGCTTAGGTAAGGGTATATTTGCCGAGGATAGAGCGCCTCTGAACCGCTTCATGTTGCGCCAATGCATTATTACGCTAAAGAACGGCGAACATGCTCTATTAGATGATCTACTATCCGACTCCTTTAACATTGTCGGCTTTAATACCGATGTAGATCCGTTGGTTAGCCAACAAAACACCGAATTCTTGGGGTCACCTTTAAAAACATTTAATGTAGGCGCGCACGGACAGGGTGTTGACGAGACAGGGGCTTTGCATCGCTGGGCTGATGAGCATCAGATTGCAATCGCTATTTTAAGGCCCGACAAACAAATCTATGGGCTTTGTTATCAGCATAGCGTCAAAAGCTTAGATCAGCAGCTCGCTGATTTATTAGGTCAATTAAAAACTCAATTGACCTAATAAAACTCACTTTAATTCGCAGCATTATCTATGACAAAGTCATGGATTACTTCGGCACAGGTAAGAGGGTTTTCAACGACATTGAAATGTGCCGCATCGGGTATGAGTCAAAATCGACTTAGCCTTGCTTTTTGCTTTTTGCTTGAGCTTGAGTGAACGGTAGTTACCGCACTGTTGGATCAATCCCTGGGCTTTATTTAGAGGGTCCTGACCCACCAATCCTGGATAGAGATCACATACGTCATTGGCATATACATTATAGCGGCCGAAATACGGCTGATCAGAGATTAGCGTTCCTTTAGCGTTGACGGCAAATTCATCCTCACCCTGAAATTGCATGATCGGCACATTACTCTGCAGCAATGGCTCGCGGCTTTTTACTTCATCGGTCGAGTCGGTCTGCATCATAGTTTGACTAATAATTAATTGTATCCTCTTTGGAAAAGCTAGCGGTTTGTACAGCAAGTGCGTTTTTCTGTCATAGCCTTCGGTGCCGCGCTTTGACTTCACGACAGACGCGACAAAGCCAGGTGACAGTAGATCAACAGGTCGCTTAAATCGAATGACCGCAAAAAATAGAAATTGGCACTGCCAAGGAATAATCATCTGACGGTGCGGGGGGCCTACAATTAATTTGGGTGCTAGGGCTGACCATGCATCATCATAGCGATCCCATAGTTGGAACCCGCGGGAATAACTCAGAGCGATATTGGGATTCGAACCAATCAGGTAATCAAAAAGCATGGCGCCTCGGTAATGGCCAACAAAGTGCGCCTGACTAACGCCTAATTGCTAAAGAATACGTCCCGCCGTATTCGCTTGATTATGATGATCAAACCTTGGATCGACTGACTCTTCTGATCGATCTAATTCACCATTAAAAGGGAACAATCGGCCAGAATAGCGCGCCTTTAAAGTCTCAGATAGTGCCAAACGAGTATCTGATTCAACAAAGGGTAGCTGTATAATGAGACAACGCAGATAAGGATTTAGACGACAAAGATTGGCGACCAACCAGTAGAGGGTTTCACCGGCGTCTGTGGGGATTCCACCCATCAATACCATGGTGTTATCTTTCGTGGCAGTGGCATTGCCGCCTTCGGTCACCCGATGTCCAAAGTCATCTACATCGACTGGATATTCTCGAAAATACAAGCCCTCGATAGAAAAGTCTTGATACTCGTTACGTCGTGAAGTGCTTGCCCCCCTAAAACAGCATGCAACACGAGCGTATAATTGCACTAGCAGTATAAAGGGTCGAATCAGCAGGCCCAGAATAAGCGACGTGGCTTTATTGAGTGTGCGCGTAAATAAGTATCCGTTGAAAATCAATCACTGTATAAAATACTTAGGCTTAGAAATTTAAATCACTTGAATATGTTAGCCGTACGGCTAAAACTTGCAAGACAAATCTGGATGCGTACAATAAAATTATGATTTTTTGATAAAAGAGATGTATTTAATCAGACATGAAAGACTTGCCGAAAGAATCAGCTGCCACTGAGCGTGGTCGTTCCAGTGTTGAAGAAAAACTTATAACGGCTGCCTGCTCACTGCTGGCGAAAAGCGGCCCCAATGCAGTATCTAATCGCGATATCGCAAAGCTTGCTGGCGTCAATCATGGGCAAATTCACCATTATTTCGGGAGCAAACATGGTCTTCTGAAAGCCGCTATGTCTCGAGTTTCGCAAACTCACTGGGACAATACTCAAGCGAACGGATATATTCCGCTCAAGGGTTTAGGTGGGGACCAACTTTATGCTTTGGCCGTGGTTAGGTGCGCTATCGATGGTGAGTTAGAATTAGCAACTCAACATGTCACTGACAACATTTCAGTCCCAAGACTGGTTCTCGAAAACCGTATAAAATCTCAGGATTCCTCGCTAACCCCTTTGGATGCCCAATGCGCGATGGCTGTTCCCATGGCCATTGAAATGGGCTGGGCTGTTTTGGAGCCTTACATTTTCAACACTTTGGATGTAAAAGAAGAGGACGTTCAAAAAGTCCGCGAGCATGTCGCAGCCACATTGACAATGATTATCGACGGTAAAAACGCCGTCGACACAAGCCAATAGTTTGCCACGTTTTTTAACGCATCTTCTTCCAATCGCTAACCACTAGAAATCGGTGGTTTTGTGATTAGCTAAGTTATAGCGCGTTCAGTTTGACCTATTCTAGCCGTCCGGCTAAACTGACTGAAGGTCATTGTCTAAGCAGGTATAAAGATGCGGAATTCTCGGTGGTTTAATGAGGCACTCATGCTGTCGTTGATTTTGATAGCTAGCCTGTTTAACCATGCGCAAGCCGCCGCAAATAAATCCTCTGCTCCTAATATTGTGATTATATTAGCCGATGACCTAGGCTGGAACGACGTTGGGTATCATGGTAGCGAAATTAATACCCCCAATATTGATCGTTTAGCCGCCGAGGGCCTTGAACTGGATCGCTTTTATGCCCAACCCACTTGTAGCCCTACTAGAGCTGCATTAATGACGGGCAAGTCTCCCAAGACCTTGGGGATTAGCCGCGCTATCGCTAAAAATCAGAAAACGGGCCTTGACCTCAGCGAGCGTATACTGCCTCAGCGATTGAATTCACTCGGCTACCGTAGTCTGATGGTTGGCAAATGGCACCTAGGCAACTACACCCCTGCTTATGCCCCTCCAGCCAGAGGTTTTGAGCACTTTTATGGGTTTTTGAGTGGCGGCATTGGCTATTGGGATCACAATCACGGGGGCGGTCACGACTGGCAACGGAATGGAAAAACCATTCGTGAAGAGGGCTACGCAACCCATCTTTTAGGAGATGAAGCCGTACAGTTGATCGAACAGCACCAATCCCAGCAGCCGCTTTTTCTGTATCTAGCGATGGCAGCACCCCACATGCCAAATGAAGCACCGCAATCTAGCATCGATGAATATGCATCGATTAGTAACCCTAATCGGCGTATACATGCAGCAATGGTGACGGAGTTAGATACGCAAATTGGTCGCGTTATCGATGCACTTAAAAAGCGACAGATGCTCAACAATACCCTTATATTATTTGCTAGCGACAACGGTGGATTAAGTGGTGATAGCCCAGAAGGTGCATCTGTAATAAGAAGACTGGGTAAACTTGGGGACTTCTTTTTTGGTCGGCCTGTGCCTATTAGCGTACTCGAAGAATTTGCAAAATTCGCCTTTGACGGTGGCAGTGACAACGGTCTTCTACGAGGCACAAAAACAAGTACCCTAGAGGGCGGCGTGCGAGTCCCTGCATTGCTATGGTGGCCAGAACAGATTCCTGCAGGAACGTATCCTGAATTTATTTCTGTCTCTGACATCCTGCCAACGTTTCTCGAGGCCGTTGGCGGACCCCAAAGTATTCCAGAGGGTATTCACGGCGCTTCCCAATGGCGCTCGTTGGTAAAAGGAGAGCAGACACCAAAACCAGATTACTTGGTCACGGGATTTGATAATACAGCCCTCTACCAGCCGCCATGGAAGCTAATTACTGGTGACAGAGTCGAACTTTACGATGTATTTGCCGACCCAACTGAAAGCAATGACATGGCAGCCTTCTACCCAGAACGCGTCGTTCAGATGCAAAAAATAATTCAGCAGTGGCCCGCCGGTGAAGAACGGGGCGTGGAGATTAGAGAAATTATTTTTGACATGGATACCTTTGGGGGACCTGAGGATCGTATCCCTTGGGCTGAAGCCGCCATTGAAAATGCTAAAAAAGAAACTTTACCTAATGACAATTAACCCAAGACAACAGTGGGTTCGTTTATTGCTAATCCTGGTGTTAGGCTCGTTAGCGGGGGTGGTGCCGCTAGTCGACCTAAATTCAAGCCACCTGCTGCACCCGGATTGGTCTATGCAAGCACGTTTTCATATGCTCTGGGAGCTACTGATTTTTTCGATCATTGGCTGGCATTCACTCTATCTACTTTGGCTAAGCCCCTGGATGATCATGACACGTATACATATTGTCATAGTGATCACGCTGATAGTTAACAGTGCATTTCTAGCAACCACAGCCCTAAGGTGTTTTTATGGTGGCGCGCTTGCCGATGAACATGGTGGCGTCCCTAACCATGCCTAATGGCTGGGATCCAAACCTTACGGTGGTGATCGCAACAATATTGCTACTGGTCGTTACTTGGTGGCTGTCAAAGGAGAAGGAAAATGGTTAAGCTCTTCAAAGAAGACATAAAGACGTCAGAGGTGTTGGCATGGAAAGGCGTACACCTGTTTCATTTTAGCGGCTCATCCTGCTCGCAAAAGACGCGGATTGTCCTCAATTTAAAAGGCATTGAATGGGTCTCACACCCGATTAACCTTTTAAAAGCAGAAAACTATAGCCAATGGTATCTTGGCATTAACCCTCGCGGACTTTTGCCAGCATTGGTGCACAATGGCGATGTGTACATAGAGAGTAATGACATCGTCAGCTATCTGGATGGAACCTTCGAGACACCAAAACTAATACCTAACGATCACAGGGACCGTATTTTAGAGCAACTCAATACTGAAGATGAATTACACCTAGATTTACGGACGCTAACCTTTGGTTTTTGCTTACCTAAATTTTTAACCGGTAAGCCGCCAGCGGCACTAGACGCCCTGGAGTCCAGTGCGGGCACTGTCGAGGGAAAAACAGATAGCCATAAAAAAATTCAGCTGGCCTTTTGGCGCGAGCTAGCCGAACATGGTGTTACCCCAGATCAAGCAATTAACTCCGCAAAACGGTTCAAAAAAGCCTTTTCAAGCGTAGAGAAACAATTGGCAGACCAAGCGTTTCTCTACGGCGATGAAATTAGCATAGTTGATATTGTTTGGTTTATTTATGCCCATCGCCTCAAATCCACAGGTTACCCATTCAAGCGTTTACACCCCGGTTTAGAGTCTTGGTATAGCGCGATACTTTCTCGCCCTGAAATTGTAAAAGAAGTTGCGGATCCTGTCCCTCTCAAAGTCATCCGATATCTTACACAACGCTATCAGGCCTTGACCAACGCCACCTTTGAGAAAGTCACGGGCATTTAATTTTCATCAGTATAACCAGACTGGGCTGCTTATTTCCCGGCGTTCGCTTTTTCGCGGGCATTGGCTAATAGTTTAGAAAACGCTTCAGGCACGATATCGGCTCGCGAATGATCGGCAATCCGCACACAACGATTACGCAGCGTGCCAAGTCCTTCAATAGATGTAGTGAGCATATCGCCATCACGAAGATATTTGCCATCTATCACTCCAACACCCGCTGGGGTGCCTGTAAAAATGATATCACCTGTCTTCAGCGTGACTATTTCAGACAGATAAGCGATCAAATAAGGAATATCAAAAATCAGGTCACTAACATTATCTTTCTGCCTTAGTTCCCCGCTGACATCGCATTGGATTTCCATTGAATGATAATCTTGCAAAGACTCTAGAGACGTGAGTACCGGGCCTATGGGGCCAAATGTATCAAACGATTTCCCCAGATTAAACTGAGGCGGCGCAGCACTAAATTGCATTGGGCGGTCAGAAATATCTTGACCGACACATAGACCTGCAACATGTTGCCAAGCAATTTCTTTGGCAATATCCTTGCCGGGCTTACCGATAACTGCCACTAGCTCGGCTTCGTAATCAACATAATCACTGCGCATTTCAATATCGGCCGTGGGGCCGCTGATACAAGAGGTATGCTTGGTAAACACCATGGGTACTGGTGGCATTGCCATATTTGACTCTTCGGCATGGTTGCGATAATTGAGGCCCACCGCATAACAGTTTTTGGGGTTCGGAACTGGCGGGCCAAGCTCGACATCCGCAAGTTGACCACTGGCTTCAAAATTATCTAGTTGAGCGCCGAGTGCAGACAGCTCCGATAGCGCCTCAAGCGCCTGCATCGGATCCTGCGAAAAATTACCCTGACTTATTTTTTCCAGATCGTAGTAATCCTCACCGGACACCAAAGCCGCCCTGCCATCGATATTTGCCAACTTAAAACCCATGAAGTTTCCCTCAAAATCTATTTATTAGACTTTAATCTTAGCCAGACGGCTAAATAAAAGCAAGCTGTTTCAAAGTCCTTCGCTGATTATCCCTAGCAAAATATTCGCAACGCTTTTGGTCGAACACAATAGGGTAAAAAGGCACAGTTTCAAAGAACTAGACGGGTTGTGCGACTGGCGGCAGCATATTCGGATACAGCTTTATAGGGCTGTTGCTGAGGATTTTTATCCCCATGCAAATAATTTTTCCAGCCACTCAGATTAGAATCGCGGTTCCACATCCGCTTATCAGTAATCATATGGCTGGAGGCTGTAACACAGCGGTCATCTACCATCGTGCACAGCAGCAACTGGAAAGCCAGCTGTATATCGGTTTTATCTCTAACATATAACGCCAAACTGCCACCGGCACTGATGCCACCAATAGCAATGCACGCCGGATCCACTGAAACCTGATCTTTATTATCCACAACCCATTGCAAGGCACTGCTAGCGTCATCTAAGGTGGCTGGAAAAGGGCGCTCCGGTGCCAGACGACAGTCTACTCAAATAATCGCAGAGCCCGCTTCAACGACCATTTAACGAATGATATGGTCGTTCGCGTCCATTGATCCCAGGCAATAACCACCGCCATGAATTCACCACAATGCAGGTAATGGCTCTACCTGATTTTCTGGCCGATAAGCGCGCGCCCATGCGTCTGGAGCATTGGCTTGTTGAAGCCAGGAGTCCGCAGATTCAATATTTTTTATTTGTGGTAAGTCACTAATTATCTTGGCGCGCATCTGTCTAGTTTTAACCAGGCCTGTCCAGATATCTAACTCGAGAAATTATTTAACAGATGCGGTTAGGTCAGTATCGAGTAAGTTTATATTCCGATTAATTATCTACCCCGATTAATTTTTATAATTGAATGAAACAACGGTTAAGTGGCCGAATAGGTAGGAGTCGAACCCACCAGGCATCTCAATGGCACCTCACTAGTTGTGAAGACCAGGCGCCGGTAATCCCCCGGAAATTAATTGAAGTCGAAAGTAGAATTTTCTCGTATGATTTGCTCAGGAGATTCTGCATAAAGAAGTCAAGATTTACAGATAGCCAAATATTAGCGATATTGAAGGAAGCAGAAGGCGGCCAGCCCGTGCCAACCCTCTGCCGTGAACACGGTATGAGTAGCGCGATATTTTACAAATGGCGGGCTAAATACGGCGTTATGGGTGCGTCTTTGATGACGCGGATAAAAGAGCTGGAAGATGAGAACCGGCGCCTGAAGAAAATATATGCCGAAGAGCGCTTGATTTCGGAGGTCCGAAATCAAGCGCTGAGGAAAAGTGGTAAAGCCATCTCAGCGTCGACAGACGGCTAAGGTGGCGACTGAGAAGTACAAAGTCAGCGTAAAACTGGTGTGTCTAGCGTTCCAAATCCGCGAAACGTGCTACCGATATCAGCCAAAACTGAGTCAGAAAAATGCTCTCATCGCAGACTGGTTAATTCAGATTACACACAATCAACGCAACTGGGGATTTGGCCTGTGCAATCTCCATCTGCGCAATGTGAAGGGCTTTGGGTGGAATCACAAGCGGGTCTATCGTATTTACCGTGAGCTGGAGCTTAACCTTCGCATAAAGTCAAAGAAGCGCTTAGTGCGGCAGAAGCCAGAACCCCTATCGGTGCCAATCGCCATCAACGATTATTGGTCAATGGATTTCATGCATGATCAGCTGTCGGATGGCAGACATTATTGCTTGTTCAACGTTATTGATGATTTCAATCGTGAAGGGCTCGCCGTTGAAGTTGACTTCTCATTGCCCGCCATCCACGTTAAGCGCGCTTTGGATCAGGTCATTGAGTGGAGGGGTAAGCCGCGGCAGATCCGTTGTGACAACGGGCCAGAATACATTAGTGAGTTGCTGGCGGGCTGGGCAGAAGACCGGGGTGTCGATGTACTGTTCATCCAACCTGGAAACCCTCAACAAAACGCGTATGTTGAGCGGTACAATGGCACAGTAAGATGCGATTGGTTAAGCCATTATCTCTTCGCGGCAATTGAAGAGGTTCAAGACTATGCGACTCGTTGGCTCTGGACTTACAATCATGAAAGACCGAATATGGCACTTGGCGGTAGAACACCAAAACAGAAGTTGGCGTTAGCTGCATAACTCTCTACTTTTAACTTCGGTTATTAATGGGGGGATTACCGGATCATCTCAATTGGATTGATTAGCCGCGTAGTCAATGGGAGCCATTAAATTATAAAAATGGTGTCTCGTTTGTTACAAGGTTTGTAAAAGAAAATCAGCGTGTGTATTGAAATAGCTAAAGAAAAGAGAGCGCTTAAAACCTGCTTTTTTATAGCCGAAAAATACAGCGCTAATATTGAGCGAGGAGCG
This sequence comes from Planktomarina sp., assembly GCA_028822275.1. Lineage (GTDB taxonomy): Bacteria > Pseudomonadota > Alphaproteobacteria > Rhodobacterales > Rhodobacteraceae > Planktomarina. The sequence goes on from JAPKEA010000026.1 coordinate 15,175, forward strand.
TTAAAGTGTTGTCAAAGCATTAATCATATACAAGCTTTTAATAATCTTTCTATCGTTTTAAAGTTTTAAGTATTTCGTCTACTTTCTCATCAAATTCCTTTTCGCTGTTTAATGCATCTTTAACACATTCTTTCATATGGGTTTTTAGGATGTTGCCTTCAACTGTTGAAATAGCACTTCTAACTGCTTTGATTTGGTTGAGTATATCAATACAGTACTTTTTCTCCTCAATCATCTTGGTAATGCCACGAATTTGACCCTCTATTCTTTTAAGACTTGGTATTTGCTTTGTGTGACATGAGCTTTTCATATTAATCCAGGAATTAGGTAGGTGAATATTGAAGCAATAATAAATAATGCTACTGAAAAATAGTAAACATACCTTGAACGTTGTCGTATTTGCATACAGAGTTTGCCAACTTCAGGGTCCGCAGGGCAGGGCAGGTAAAAACTTTTATAATTGGCATAACCAGCAATACCAATCATCACCAATGCGAAGAGTGTTATATAAATCTTATATTTTGAAAGCACTATAAGAAATGGAAAAACTGTGATTAAACTTGCGAAAGACGCGCCAGCCCCAATTGCAACAAACAATGCTGGTAAAGCACAACATATTAGGGTTGAGGAAGAAGCAAACAAAGATAAAAAGTTAGCAGTTTTATCGTTCATTATTTTTTAATGTAATAATATTCATATCAACGGCATTCTGACCATTTATAAGAATATTTTGTTTAACGTCGGCAA
>JAPKEA010000346.1 GCA_028822275.1 Planktomarina sp.
GGAGAAACATATAACTCTTGCCGGTCATGACGAATATCAAAATTTTGCTGATAAAACTCAACAAAACGAAAACGGAAGCAATTTTTGTCATAGCGTCCCAATTTTTGTACACTTTCCGTATTTCGCCAAATCAGCCATATTTAAGCTCCGTATGTAAATTAAGGACAGGGTTCGATTAATTGGTCTAATTCCTTGTAAAAATCAGCTAACAACAATCGCGCGATTTCTTCTCCCACTTCTGGATGCTCAAAGAAAGAATTTTCGCGACATATCGCCGCCAGATGCGCTGGGCTTTTGTCACGTTGATATTCAGCCCACCGCTTTGCAGTCATATCTTTGCGGCGGCGATAGGTCGCTTGATTGGTTGCCGAAAACATATCCATCAATTTACCTCCCTTTTGTATCAAAACTAACGGGTAGACCGCATCTGAGACAATCCCAAAAAATTGTCCTTCACGTTGCATAAACATTAAGGGAAAGATATTATAAAAGAAATAGCAAACCGATGCCGAAGTCGGCATACTTTTTGGCTCAAACCGCCAATGGATCTGAACTCCAGCACGAACAAACCCAAATTCCTGAAGCCCTTAAAAATGCCGCTTAAACGGTTACATCGATCACTGCTAGAGATTGAAGCATTTGAAAAATGGGTATCAGAAACGCGCGGCTAGTGCACTAATGAAGGGTTGCACCAATCAGCTTAATAGCGGAGTTCCTTAGTGCAAATCCGCTATAATCCACCTGCTTGTATCAAGGTCTTGCTTGCTGTGCGCGACAGGCGATCTTTATCATCGGTGGGCATAAGCCCCGCGTCCAAGATCTGTTGTTCAATCCACTTTAGCTCGCCCATAACCCGACGCCCGACCTGAGCTGCGTGACGCTGGGCTGTCAGCTTATCTTTTGTCTGTCGGCCGTGCTTGAGATTAGTGTCTGACATGCGCTGTAAGCCCCGCTGAGTCTTAGGCCAGTTGAGCACCCATAAGCAGCGCGCAGCGCCCATTGTGCTTGTATGCGGCCCTCTGACAGGCTGGTCCCTGACGTGTTTTTGCTTAAAACTAAATCCTGCTGAGTAAAGTGGTCAAATAGAATCCAAGTTTGGTTAGTATTGACTCCACGAATATAAAACTTTTGAATAGTGACAGATAGCCAGAGCAGCATTCATTCACTCAGGTGGTGAATATGCTCAGCGAACATCTTATCCTACCAATCCTAGAGGTATAATATGCGCGCCCTTATACTATTATTTTTACTAACCATGGCTAGTCAGGCAAGAGCCGAGTGTGGAAATCTGTGTGATGATGAATGGTGGAAAACAGCAACAGTCATTGATATAAAAAATGAATTAGACGCCGGTATAGATGTGATGTCACGAGATGCAGAGGGAACCACACCGCTGCATTCGGCCTCAATGTACGGCAACGAAAAAACTATCAGAGCGTTGCTTGCCGCAGGTGCAGACATCTCTGCCCGTAATGAATGTGGCTCTACACCTCTTCACTCCGCGGCATCACGAGGTACTGCAGAAATTATGAAAGCTCTTCTGGATGGTGGAGCAGATGTTATGGCAGAAGAGGCCGATGGTTGGACGCCTTTGCACCGTGCTGCTGCGTGCTTTGAATGTCCACCTGAAAATATTCATATTTTGCTGGCTGCTGGCGCATCCGTGATGGCAGAAGATGAAGAAGGTATGACGCCTTGGGACTACGCTCAAGAAAACAGAAAGTTAAAAGGTACCGAGGGCTACTGGGCGCTTAAAGACGCACAGCATAATTAATCGCTTCCAATCCCCTGCAACCACATTCGTTGGTACCCAAAAATGCTTCGGTTATGACCCTTTTATCAGGCTTTCGCGAACGGAAACGTGACAATGCAGGCGTCTCGTAAATCAATGGGCGTCAAAGGACATCATTACCTCCCAAATGTTAGGATAAATTTACGAGGTTTAAACGACCGTTTATGTCGACCTCATGACGGGAAAATCCAACATCAGTATGATAACTGAGATTACGGGAATACATGTCGGTTTAAAGCTTATGCAAGGAGAGCAATAGTATCCAAAAAGACAACAATCCGTTTGCTTATAATGAAACCCTTTTAAATAGATAAAAGAGAATGTTTGCAATGAACTCACTCGCAAAAATAGATCCTCAAAAACGGCAGAGTGGACATCTATTGACAGTCAAACATGTCAAAAATCTGACCCCAAATATGTTGCGTGTGACACTGCATTGTCCATCGTTAACGGATATGGATTCAAGTCGGCAAGGCGCACATTGCAAACTTCTTATACCTCAACCAGAGATATCCCAAGAAGCCTTTAGGCAGGTTATTTCAGTTAAACCTAGCGAGTTGAGTGCTGATCAAAGACCGATCCGACGGACCTATACAGTCAGACATTTCCGTAAAAAAAACATGGAAATGGACATAGACTTTGTAAATCACGGTGACGAAGGCCCGGCAAGCTCTTGGGCGCGCCATGCAATACCGGGGAGCTTTATTGGTTTGCTAGGTCCAGCTTTACCAAAAATCAAAGAATTTTATGCAGATTGGTATCTTGTAGCCGCAGACATGTCCGCTTTGCCATTAGCGGCTGCAACGATTGAAGCAATGCCAAAAGACGCAAAGGGGGTGGCAATTTTCGAAATAACAACTGCTGCTGATAAACAGATCTTTGAAGCGCCAGAAAGTTTTGAAATCAATTGGATACTTCACTCAAATCCACATAAGCCATCCATCAGCCAATTATCTTTCTTTAAGAATTTGGATTGGCCGAAGGGGATCGTTCAAACCTGCATAGCTGGTGAAAGTGGTCTGATCAAACAATTACGGCATTATTTGAACACTGAAAAAGACTTACCAAAAAAAGATACTTATATCTCGGGGTATTGGAAAATCGGTTTAGTAGAAGACGAACACCGCACTTGGAAAAATAATGAAAGCAATTTAGTGAGATAATCAATTTGACCTCAAAGCAGACATTAGTCCCGATTTGAATGAACATGAGGTTTGGGCGGGTCATGGCAGATTATTTGCACAGAAAGCTGACCTGGTAGTCAGAAATCAGCGTTGCGTCCACTATTTCTCGATCAAGACGCCCAAGCCCGCAATAACGCGACGCCAGACTTTCGCCGAATGAAGCTGGACTGCCAGCTTGTCCGTTGTATCCCGCCCACGCTTGATATTAGCGACCCAAACAAAACTCTCCTCAAATAAAACTACCACCCCAACTCTAAAGTCCCTGCCCCTGGACCGTGCACCCTCTTGAATGGGGGCTGGCCTGTTTGCCGTGGCTTTTGGAAATTGGGGGTTGGGCGCAGTAACCCCTCGGACGGAGGTAATTGGCATGGATATAACCC
>JAPKEA010000347.1 GCA_028822275.1 Planktomarina sp.
TGGGTATTGCTTGGGATGGCGATTTCGATCGCTGCTTTTTAGTCGATGAAAAAGGTACCTTTATTGAGGGTTACTATATCGTCGGTCTTTTGGCAGAGGCTTTTTTAGTAAAAAATCCTGGAGCTAAAATTATTCATGATCCCCGGTTGACATGGAATACGATCGACGTGGTAACCAGAAATGGTGGCGAGGCAATTCAGTCAAAAACCGGCCATGCCTTTATTAAAGAGCGAATGCGAGCCGAGGATGCGGTCTATGGTGGAGAAATGAGTGCTCATCATTATTTTCGAGACTTCTTTTATTGCGATAGTGGAATGATTCCGTGGTTGTTGGTGATGGAGCTAATTAGTAGTAGTGGCCGGTCACTGTCAGATCTGGTCAATGCCATGGTCGAAGCCTATCCTTCACCTGGCGAGATTAACCGCATAATAGCGGATCCTGCTAAAGCGATTAGACAGGTTAAGCAACATTTTGAAGATCAAGCGCTGGTCATCGATACTGCCGATGGAGTCTCTATGGAGTTTTCCGACTGGCGCTTTAATTTGCGTATGAGTAATACTGAGCCGGTGGTGCGCTTTAATGTGGAAACTCGAGGTGACAGAGTATTACTGAAGCAACGGCAAAATGAAGTACTTACAATACTAGAAGCACAATAATTAGCCAATAGTGGAGTTGCGTTAAATGGATTGGTTTTTATTACAAACGAAGTCAAGGGAAGAGCTTCGCGCGGCTGAAAATTTGTTGCGTCAAGGGGTCGAGTCTTTTTGTCCGATGATCTGTGTTGAAAAGATTTCTCGGGGTAAAAGAGTGGAGGTTACTGAGGTTTTGTTTCCAGGATACCTCTTTGTTCAGTTAGGCGAGTCATCGGTCTCAGCAACGAGTATTCGATCTACTCGTGGAGTGAGTCATTTTGTAAGTAGCAGTGGTAGGCCGATCAAAGTGCCCTCAGATTTAATTGACCAATTACAACGCCGTGTTGCCCTAGAGGAAAACCAAGTAGCCTCTAGGTTGCCCAAGGCCGGTGAGAGAATGAATATTATGGATGGCCCATTCCGAGGTCTTGACGCGGTCTTTTATCAGCCAGATGGCAATAATAGAGCGTTGGTATTGGTGACTATGTTAAATCAGGAGGTTAAAGCCTCTATCTCGTTTGCAAATCTTTCAAGGGTTAATGACTCCTCACTTTAATCTTTATGATAGTCAGTTTTTAGGTGTCTTGTGTTATGGCTCGGGGTACATAGTCCACCGGCTTAAAGTGACAAAAAACATTGGCAAATAAATCACCCTTAAACGGAGTGGGGCGGCCATGAATGAGACTGCCACTCTCGTAAAAGATCATTTCTCCGGGCTTTAATGCTATTTGATGGCGACGATGCTGATGGTCATCAATCACTAAAATCCAATCCTCTTCTACGTCCTGGTCAATATTAATAATGGCACCAATAATATGGGTTGCAAGGCGGTCTCGATGGCATTTCAGTGTTGCGCCGCGGTGATAGATACGTATTCCATAAACATACGTGGGCATCAATGCCTTTCCGCACCATGCCTCCATTAGTGTCTTGAGGTTGTCATGAATCTCAGCCCGTAATTCGGCACTCAAATCAATCAACGAACTACCTTTGGCGTCTGATTTAGCGGTATTAACAATAAAATCACCTGCCACAGTCTCTTCTTGGATAGCAGATCGATTAGACTGATAAAATTTTTGAACTTTTGAAAACAATATTTCAGGTAATTTGGCTTTAGCAAAACCAGCCTCGGTATAAGCAGGAATCAGTTCATTGACGTCTCTAATAAACATAGGTGGCGTATTAGGCAGGCGACTTTTGCTACGAAACCATTTAGTGATGACAGCTTGGTAGCCCTTAATAACGGGTATAGCGTTGCGTGCGCTTTGTGTTCTAGGTGCGCCGTCGCTGCCTAAGTTTGACCAAATAACGGCGAAGCCTGTTTTGGGCTTAATGGTAGTATTGGCCGCTGGAAAGTGAGTCCCTCCGCCGGATTCAACATTATTTAGATAAATCATAACCGTAAAGGTGCGATGCCCCATTAGCGCATCATGATGATCCATTTCATGCTGCTCTAAATAATCGGTATAGGATCTCAAACTCTGGTCTGCACCGAAGTATTGTCCCTGAAGAGGCTCAGAATATGATGGGTCGATACCTATCAGTTTGCATAAGCGCTGGTCAATCTCCTTAGTGAGAGGGTTATTGCTCAGACCAAGTTCACAGACACCACCTTGATGAAAGTCTTGACCACTAACGATTTCATTAAGTACCTCGGCATTCAAGCTCTGCTTTATCTCAGTTACAATGGCTTTGCACTCAAGGCTATCCAAAAAGTTGTCCACGGTAAATAGTGGTAAGGCGTTTGAATCTAATTTTTGCCCGTTAGGGATAAACAGCTGGTTTAGGTCAACAGCAGGGAGGGGGTTTATCGCTTGTTCTCGATCCTTGGGCTTAAGTGGGTTGACCAGTTGTTCAATAGGTAGGCTTGGCTCGAACTGCATTTCTTGATAAATAGCCTTGTAGGTAAACCCTTCATCTAATAGTATTTTGAAAAGACCATTTCGGTCATGCCCATCATCCACGTTGGTCTTTATCCAAGACTTCCAGTCGACACTAAACTCACTTTTAGATTGAGGCTCAAACTGCATCTCGTCGCGAATAGTCTGATACGTAAAACCCTCATCTAGTAATATCTTGAACAGCCCGCTTTTGTTCTGACCACTCTCAATATTGGTCTTTATCCAGGTTTTCCATTCAGGATTGAACTTTGTAGTCATTATTACTCCAGGAGCAAAGTTTTTCACTTTGATTTAATTAACATAAATTAAAAATCGCTAGGATGAAAGACTATTTATCATCTATGCTTAATTAAATAGCACCTGGAGTTACCGTAGGCTCCATATTTGTTAGCAGCTATGATCGATGACAAGTTGCATTAACCTAAAATACAAGTACAAGATTTTAAACTTTATGGTTGGGATTAGTTCCTATTTATCGAATATTAAATGCCATTGGACGTAAAAGAGTGTTCCAAAATGCAATATCGAATAATATGTCAGTATCGTCCTTGCGATACTATAATGAATCATTAAAGTTAGTAATAGCAAATGATAGATGCTAATATACATATTGAAGCGGTCTTTCGGACACACTGCTATGAAAAATGGTTTGCGAAGACAGTTACTCTAGAGCATAACTAGTAGAGTTTCTGGGAGAGCTTAATAGATGAATAATTTAAAATTCTGGGGCGTAGAGTCATTACGCAGCAGTAATAGGGAGAGTTTGGAATGTTTAAAAAGAAAGATCTTGCAATAGCAATCGCATTAGCTATGTCAGTGTC
>JAPKEA010000348.1 GCA_028822275.1 Planktomarina sp.
GTCCACATGTAGTAATTATTTATAATTATAATACAACATATCGATAAAAATTATTTAAATTTAAAAGACTAAAAAAATTTTCTTTAATTAGAATTTTTTGTCAGGTAAAATAAATTTAGGTGAAAACTTAAATTATTTACCTTAAAATACGAGAAATTAAGTTTTTAAGCATATAATCCCACAGTTTCCCAAAAGATGCTGAACTTAAGCAATACCCATGGAAACCAACTTGGATGCAAGATCTGCATAAGCCTGGGCGACAGGACCTGTCCCAGCAGCCACAGGCGTACCACTGTCGCCTGCGACACGGACTGAAAGATCCAAAGGCAAGGCCCCAAGAAAGGGCAAGCCCAAAGCTTCGGCTTCAACCTCAACTCCACCATGTCCGAATATATGCGCCTCATGCCCACATTTAGGACATATATATTGGCTCATGTTTTCGATCATGCCTAAAATAGGCGTGTTGAGCGTCGAGAACATATCTAACGCTTTGCGAGCATCCAAAAGAGCCACATCCTGAGGTGTCGATACAACAATAGCTCCTGTAAGCTCCGTCTTTTGACACAGGGTTAATTGCACATCGCCAGTGCCTGGGGGTAGATCAACAATTAACACATCAAGCTCACCCCACTGCACCTGATTGAGCATTTGCTGCAAAGCACCCATCAGCATTGGGCCTCTCCAAACAACTGCCTTATTTGGATCCACCATCAGCCCAATGGACATCAGTGTTACGCCGTGGGCCTGCAAGGGAATAATGATCTTACCATCAGGGCTCGCTGGGCGCTTGCTGACCCCCATCATTCTGGGTTGGCTTGGACCGTAAATATCTGCATCTAAAAGACCTACCCTTCTGCCCTTCTTGACCAAAGCTACAGCGAGGTTAGACGAAACAGTTGATTTACCAACGCCACCTTTGCCGGATGCAATGGCCAAAACTCGGGCCACTCCTGGAACCGAAGTTGGGCCGTCCTGGGGTTTAGGGTGCCCACCCAACTTCAAATTTGGCGGTGGCGCTTTTTCTTCATGTGCCGTCACTACAGCCGTAACAGAGGTGATCCCGTCTAAATCGAGTACTATTTTTTCAGCAGCCTCACGGATTGCCGCAAGCTTTTTGGCGATTTCGGGACTAGGTGCTTCAATTACAAAGCGAACTAAACCAGCGTTAACCGTTACAGCTCGAATAAAGTCCTTACTTACGAGATCGCCACCATCCGGCAACTGCAATGTAGACAAAGCTTTAAGTACTTCATTTTTATCGACTGACATTGAAAAACTCCTCACTAGCAAAAACCTATGGCCTCGTATGACATCCAATGCAAGGCTACCAAAAATTAGCGTAGTGGTTGCTATGCATTTTACGCATAGCGGGAATTCGCAAATGTTAGTTGTATCAAACAAGCCAAAAGACCACATGAGGTCCACAGAATTTGATTTAGAGTAAGAGGATTTATCAATGACCACGACAACAGATTTTAGTGTAGCAACGCATGCCCTTCAGGCACCTTTTGCAGAACGCATTACGGCGCTGCGTGAAACAATAGCAAAACGTAGAACCTATCGCAAAACAGTCCGCGAATTGCAGGGCCTTTCAAACCGCGACTTGGCTGACCTAGGCATACACCGCTCAGCAATCAAATCTATTGCTTATGAAGCTGCATATCAAAAATAACTTTTAATTTCAGCTTGAAGCCTCTTCCGCCATGAGCTTCTCAAAAGGGCGGTGACACTTTCCTTCCAAGTGTCCCCGCTTCTTTTATGTTAAAACACCAAAAACGTGACCCGCCACCTCCTCAGGCTTACTTTTGAAACCTATTAAAAAACTGCCCCCCGACAGTTGCTATTTAAGCTGTCAAATGCAACGCCTTTCATTATTATGACTTATTCAATTCTTTCAGGGCTAATGCTATTTTGCCTCGTGTCGTCAGTGACACCAGGACCAAACAATTTAATGCTACTCGCATCAGGCGCAAACTTTGGCATCCAACGTACAGTTCCTCATGCAGCTGGGGTGGTATTCGGTTTTACATTTATGATTATTGTAATAGGGCTTGGGGCCATTCAGGTTTTTCAGAGCTTTCCAATCGCCCAATCTGTGCTAACAGTAACTTCAATAATTTACCTTATATATCTTGCCTATAAAATTGGTTCCGCTACTCCAAAAATTGGCAATTCTGCACGATCAGGCACTCCAATTACATTTCTGCAAGCTGCAGCCTTTCAATGGGTAAATCCCAAGGCCTGGGCAATGGCGTTAGCTGCAATCACTATTTATTCACCACAACCACCAACTAACTATAATGTGATCGTTGTAGCTCTCATTTTTGGAGCAATAAACTTGCCCTCGATCAGTTGTTGGCTCATTTTGGGGGTTCAAATGCGTCGCTTCTTGACAACAAATGAGAGATTACGCGTGTTTAATTGGACCATGGCCAGTCTTCTGATCATATCCCTGTATCCCATTTTAGTCCCCTAGGAAGCTTCTAAAGTGCAAGCAAATATAGATTTCATAACTACTCTCATGCTTGCGGCTCTCGCAACTATTGGGGGGGGGCGTTCTTTTTCGCAGAAATAGCATTGTGAGAATTGCCACCAATGACGATCACCCTGCACCGCGTATTTTGGGCTTTGCCTATATTAATATTTGTCATTTGGGCAAAAGGGATTACACCCCCCAAAAGTTTGAAGATTTGGGGAGCCTATTTAACCATGGGAGCCCTTAACAATACACTTCCTTTTTCGTTGATATTTTGGGGCCAAACTCAAATAACCTCAGGTTTGGCAAGCATTCTTAATGGAGCCACTGGCGTCACTGGGGTCATTGTTGCAGGTTTGTTTTTGAGCGATGAAAGATTAACACCAACGAAGTTAATTGGGGTTGTCTTTGGATTTTTCGGAGTGGCACTTACAGTAGGCATAGAAGCCTTTCAAAACTTAGATTTACGCAGTCTCGCGCTAATAGCGATTTTGCTGGCGGGTTTGAGTTATAGTCTAGCTGGTGTCTGGGCAAAATTATATTTATCAGGGCAGAAACCTGAAATGAATGCATTAGGAATGTTGCTCTGCAGCACGGTTATGATGTGCCCTCTAGCGCTCTATATCGATGGTACAACGCAATTAGATCTTCAAATTAGTACTTGGTCAGCTATTATTGCGTTGGCCGTTATATGTACTTCACTGTCATATCTTTTATATTTCAATATTTTAAACTGGGCGGGTTCAGAGAACCTTATGCTTGTCACACTTTTGATACCACCCTTTGCAATCACTTTGGGTGTTCTTGTCTTGGGTGAAAGGTTAGCACCAATTTCCTTAGTTGGGTTTGCATTC
>JAPKEA010000027.1 GCA_028822275.1 Planktomarina sp.
TTAAAATGAGGGGGCATCCTCCAAGGGTGTATGCCCCGTTGAAGTGCGCCGTATAGTGCCATCTTAGCCAAATGGGAAGCCCTTTATTACAACTGTTCTTGCTTTGAGTGCCCGGACGTGAAATCTCGGATTTATGCACGTTTTACAGGCCCTCTCCGTATCGCGCCGTCCCGCAATTTCCTTCGTAAGTGTGGGTCTTTTTTGGGGTTGTTTTGCCGCCTATGTTCCTGAAGTTAAGATGCGATTAGGCGTAAGTGATGCGAGCTTTGGGTTGTTATTACTTTGCAATGCTTTTGGCTTGGTCAGTTCAATGTGGATTGCACCACGATTAGATCGTATTTTCGGCGCACGAGGCATGCAAATTTCTGGTGCTGTTTTTGCAACTTCCTTAGTATTACCTGGTCTGGCAGCGACACCACTACAATTTGCGGTTTCGATGGTCATAGTAGGCGCAGCGTCTGGACTTGCAGATGTTTTAATGAATGCCCGGGTCAGCGAGCTGGAGCAAAAATTCAAGCGCCCCTTAATGAATGCTAATCATGGTATGTTTTCGCTGGCGTATGCTGTTGCTGCTTTTACGAGTGGCTTGGCGCGAGAAGCGCAAATGGCGCCAAGTATCGCTTTTGTCTGCGTTGGGTTAATGATTTTATTCCTTTCACTTTTTGTTTTTATGCCCTTGTCGGTTCAGGAACTGCCAACAACATCTGAAACAAATTATCCGTTTTGGCCAATTTTGATCTGCGGCTTGATAGTACTGATCGCATTTATGACTGAGGCCACAGTTGAGACATGGTCAGCGTTGCATATTGAACGAACTTTGCTTGGTAGGGCCAGTGAGGGGGCTTTGGGCCCAGCGATGTTGGGTATTACTATGGCGTTTGGACGATTTACTGGGCAGGCAATTTTAGAAAAGTTTTCACAAACTAGCATTATTATAGTTGCAACTTTGGTTACGGCATCAGGGGCTGGGATCGCAGCATTAGCGCCGAATGCACTTTGGGCCTATTTTGGGTTTGCGGTGCTTGGGCTTGGGGTTTCGGTAATTGGACCCTTGGGGCTAGCCATGGTGGGCCAAAAAGTTTCCGACCATCTGCGCACCGAAGCTATTTCGCGTGTAGCAGTATTGGGATTTTCAGGGTTCTTTCTAGCGCCGGTGCTAATGGGATTAGTCTCTGAGGTTGCTGGACTTCGGGTTGCGTTCCTTTGCGCAGCAGGCCTTAGTCTCGTTCTGATCCCTTTAACCCTGTCCGTGCGGAAAATGTAATCTGCTCATGGCATTAATTTAGGCCCAATGGCCTTCAAAGTCGTCTGGAACCAAGAGAATATCACGATTGACATCGTTGATGTCTCGGTGGCCACATAACGCCATAGTGTTGTCGAGTTCTTTTTGGATAACTTCAAGCGCTTTTGTGACGCCTATTTGTCCCATCGCGCCCAATCCATAGATGTATGAACGACCGATTAATGTACCCGTTGCTCCCAAGGCTTTGGCTTTCAAAACATCTTGGCCACTTCTAATTCCACCGTCGAGCCACACTTCGCAATTTCCGGCGACGGCCGCAACTATTTGAGGAAGCATGCGAATTGAAGATAATGCCCCATCCAACTGTCGTCCGCCATGGTTTGATACGATAATTGCATCTGCTCCCAATTTTACCGCCATTTTTGCATCCTCTGGGTCTAAAATTCCTTTCAGAATTGTTTTTCCACCCCATTTTTTCATCAAGGTTTCGACCTTTTTCCAGTTGAGGGATTGATCAAACTGCTCGGAAGTCCATGAGCTCAGGGATCTATTATCTGAAATTCCGTCAATATGGCCTACAATATTGCCAAAACTGCGTCTTTTAGTCCTCAGCATTTCCAATCCCCAACTCCATTTAGTCGCTAGGTTTGCTATTGTCTTCGGGGTAAGCTTTGGCGGAGCTGACAGCCCGTTCTTGACGTCTTTGTGTCTCTGTCCCAGCAGTTGCAAATCTAACGTAATAACTAGCGCTGAACAATTAGCATCTTTAACTCGCTGAATTAGACGGTCTGTGTAGCCTTCATCTGTCAGCGTATAAAGTTGAAACCAAAATGGAGCATCCGTGTGAGCAGCAACATCTTCGATTGAGCAAATAGACATTGTGGAAAGGCAGAAAGGTACGCCAAAGTCTGCGGCAGCGCGCGCCGCTTTTATCTCACCGTCAGCACATTGCATGCCGGTGAGGCCGACAGGTGCCAGTGCAACTGGCATGCTTACATTTTGTCCAATCATCTTGGTTGCCGTCGTTCGGTGGGACATGTCGACAGCCACTCGTTGACGCAAACGCAGCTTTGAGAAATCAGAAATATTTTCTCGGAATGTTTGCTCGGTCCAGCTACCACTTTCGCAATAATCATAAAACATCTGTGGAACGCGCCGTTGGTATATTTCTTTTAAATCTTGGATTGTGGTGATTACGGCCATCGGTTTGCCTTTACTTTGGAACTAATTGGTCAGTAAAGGTTACCAATACACAAGAGTTTCGTAAAGGTCAGTAGTCCATCGAACCTGATGCTGATTGAAATACTGGAGAAAATAGCGTCAGGACATATTATGCAGATCGTTACCTTGGCTGAGGCTCAAAGCTTTCCAGTGTGGAGGCGGCCAATTTTTCTTCTTTTTGTGATGGCAGCGGCAATGCCTATCGCGTTTTCGACGTGGTATGCCCTGCTAAATAACTTTGTTATTGAGGTGGCAAGTTTTGATGGGGCCGAATTGGGGCTTTTACATACGATCCGCGAAATTCCTGGATTTCTGGCAGTTGGTGTGATCGCAATTATTATTTTCATACGCGAGCAAGTATTGGGACTTGTCTCATTAGTTTTATTAGGCATCGCAACGGGTGTCACAGCGTGGTTTCCGCAAATGGGTGGAATACTGACGCTGACTTTGTTATCTTCAATAGGGTTTCACTACTATGAAACTGTGAACCAATCTCTGCAGCTTCAATGGATTGAGAAATCTCGAGCGCCATTAATTTTAGGCTGGCTTTTAGCGGTGGGATCTGCGGCATCTCTTTTAGCTTTCGCTGTCATTGCGGTGACTTGGAAGTGGTTTGATCTGAGTTTCAATACGGCATATATGATTTCAGGTGGATTGACTGCTCTGTTGGCGGTTTTTTGCATGATTTTTTACCCACAATTTCAGTCTCCAACTCGGCAAAATAAGACGATGGTCCTGCGGAGGCGCTACTGGTTGTATTACGCTCTGCAGTTCATGGCAGGCGCGCGCCGTCAGATATTTATGGTATTTGCAGGCTTCATGATGGTTGAGAAGTTTGGCTTTGAAGTCCATGAGCTTACTAGCCTATATCTCATCAATTTAGTGATAAATATGCTTCTTGGTCCGGTTTTTGGAAAAGTTGTCACCAGGTTTGGTGAACGCAACACATTAGTGTTTGAATATGTCGGCCTCGTCTTTGTTTTCCTAGCTTATGGGGGCATTTATTTCTTTGGGTGGGGCGTGTTTCTGGCCGCAGCACTTTATGTTCTGGATCATTTATTTTTCTCTTTGGCTTTTGCCCTAAAAACTTATTTTCAAAAGATTGCTGACCCGGCGGATATTGCACCGACAGCGGCGGTTGCTTTTACGATTAACCACATTGCAGCTGTTGGCTTACCAATTTTTCTAGGACTTTTGTGGTTGGTGGCACCGAGCTTGGTTTTTGTGGCAGCGGCCATAATGGCGATGATTTCTCTGGGCTTGGCTTTCCTCATCCCGCGTGCCCCCGCGCCGGGTTGTGAAACCATTTTCAGCAAATAACGATTTGGTTTTGGGATCTGGCAATTTGAGAATTCAAGGCTATGTTATACTAAAGCCAAGGAGCTTAAAATGTTTTTAATGTCTCAAAAGAAAACTGAAATGGTAGATCAAAATGCAGCCTTACAGGGCCGAAAGGAACCATTACCTACGGCTGTAATGCATTTTTTAAATGGTCGGCCTTTGAAGGCTGATGTCCCTGATGGCATGTCAGAAGCTATGTTCGGAATGGGCTGCTTTTGGGGTGTTGAGCGCATATTTTGGAAGTTGGACGGTGTTTGGCTCAGCATGGTTGGATACGCGGCTGGTTTTACGCCGAATGCAACGTATGAAGAGGTCTGTACTGGGCAAACTGGTCAAAACGAAGTGATACGACTTATTTTTGATCCTAAGGTGATCAGCTATGAGACCTTACTTAAGGTATTTTGGGAAGGGCATAATCCAACCCAAGGCTTGCGCCAAGGCAACGATCGAGGCAGCCAATACAGATCAGGCATATATACCTATTCGAAATCTCAGTATGATGCTGCTTGTGCAAGTAGAGATGCTTTTGCACCAAAGTTGGCCGCAGCGGGTTTTGGTTTAATCACAACCGAAATTTTGGATGTTCCTGAGTTCTATTATGCAGAAGGTTATCATCAACAATATCTTGCTAAAAATCCAAATGGGTATTGCGGGATAGGTGGGACTGGCGTGGTCTGTCCGGTCAGTCTGTCTGTCTAGCTGAAAAACGGTCTTATAAGAGCGCTGCTCTACCGGCTAGGTATTGGGTTTTCAAAGGGATTTGCCCTTTGAGAACCGGTTTTTGTTGGCTGCCAATTGCGAAGTACTGGCAGAAAGGGTAGGGCGCTATCAAACAATCGGAGTTGTTTATGTCCACATTCAACGCGGCTACAGTCTTAGCTGGAAAATCACAGTCAGACTCTTTGGGTGAAGCCCTTGAAATGATGGACCCAGCTCCTGCTGGTGTTGGAGTTTTTGAAATTGAAGACGGTAGTGATGTTTGGGAGGTCTGCGGGTATTTTTTAGATAGCCCAGACGACATAGATTTAGCCCTTCTCTCTGCGGCATTTGATGCAAAGGCGTTTGTAGTTACTGAAATACCAAACCAAGATTGGATTGCGAAAGTATGTCGTGACTTACCGCCTGTTGAAGCAGGAAGGTTTTTTGTTTACGGTAGCCATGACACAGATAAAGTCCCTAAAGCACGTATCTCTCTTCTGATTGAGGCTGCCATGGCTTTTGGTACAGGACATCACGGCACAACTTTAGGCTGCCTTAAGTCGTTTGACCGGTTGTTGAGCAAAGGAAAAATTTTTGAAAATGTATTGGATTTAGGGTGTGGCACTGCAGTTCTTGCGATGGCAGCAGCCTTTGTAGCCCCTCAAACTGTTATCGCCAGCGATATCGATCCAGTGGCCGTAGAAGTTGCCGAGGCCAATGTTGTTGCAAACAATCTTGAAGGCCGAGTGTTGTGCGTTGAATCAATTGGTTTTAATAATCCTATTTTATTAAAAAAAGCACCGTTTGATTTGATTTTTGCAAATATCTTGAAGGGTCCGCTGATGGATTTAGCTTCAGATCTCTCTCTCCATCTTTGTTCGGGTGGGATTGCAGTCTTATCTGGCATTTTGGTGGAACAGGCGGATGAAATACTTGTGGCCTATTCGGCTCAAAATATGCGTCTTACTAACCGTGAGGATTTAGGTGAGTGGACTGCGTTAACTCTTATAAAAGAATAAAAAAACACCGCGCTGGGGAGAAGCAGCGCGGTGTTCTGTGACGTCGCCTTGTCCAGGGAGAAGAGATTTAGCGACGTGCAATACGGTCGATGTCACTGGGAACGAGACCAATATCTTCTAATTCGCGGTCGCTCAGTTGAAGCAAAGCCCTGCGCGTAGCACGGCTCGTGTGCCAGTCAGCTAGTGCGCTAAAGCTAGAAGCGATTAGCTTGGATAGAACACCGCGCGATGCGGATCCAGTTTCTATTTGCGCGATGCCGAGTATAGCCATTTTAATTACTTCTTTAAAAAAGAGATGCGGAATGCATCTTCACAGTAAGGAACCAAATAGACGCTCAAAAGAATGTGTAGTAGCCAGTAAAATTGCATAACCGTTATGAAATTTTTGCATGGCTAAAAACTCTCAATCTCTAAGTATCTGCTGGAATTATTGATACACGGGTCGTGTTCAGGGTTTTTAAAATTATAATTTGCCTATTCTCATTACTAGAGAAATCAAAACACTGCTTTCCAGATGTTCGCGTTTCGTGCTACTTGATTTCATCAAGAGTAAATAAGGGCAAAGTTATGCGTGTATTGGGTATCGATCCAGGGCTGCGGTCCACTGGCTGGGGTGTTGTGGATGTGTTTGGAAGCAAAGTTAGACACGTGGCAAATGGTCAGTGTCAGACTGCTGTGGGCCCTTTGGCTGGACGTCTGCTCAGTCTCTTTGTCGACTTGAGTAAGGTTTTGGTTGAATATGAGCCAAGTCATGCCGCCGTTGAGCAAACTTTTGTTAACCGTGACGGTGCTGGCACTTTGAAGCTTGGTCAGGCGCGGGGTATTGCTATGTTGGTTCCGGCAAAGTTTGGGCTTGAGGTAGGTGAGTACGCTCCCAATGCTGTCAAAAAAGCAGTAGTAGGAGTTGGGCACGCGGATAAGAAGCAAGTAGAGCACATGGTCAAATTGCAGTTGCCGCACGTGAAGCTGACTGGCCCTGATGCGACGGATGCGCTTGCTATTGCCATATGTCATGCACATCATATTCAAGCTAGTGGACATTTGCAGGCAGCTTTGAAGAGGGCGAGCGCATGATAGGGAAACTTTCTGGACGGGTGGATTATCGTAGCTTGGATCATGTAATGTTAGATGTGCATGGCGTCGGTTATTTGGTTTACTGCTCCGATCGCACCTTGGCGGCCTTGCCGCCAGCGGGTGAGGCGGTTGCTCTTTATACTGATCTCCTGGTTCGTGAAGATTTATTGCAATTGTTTGGCTTCACTTCTTTAGTTGAAAAAGAATGGCATCGATTACTGATGTCTGTGCAGGGGATTGGTGCAAAAGCGTCTTTGTCCATCTTGGGAGCCTTGGGACCAGACGGTGTGAGCCGAGCAATTGCCTTGGGCGATTGGACGGCGCTAAAAGCTGCAAAAGGTGTAGGGCCGAAAACGGCTCAGCGAGTGGTTATTGAGCTCAAAGATAAAGCCCCTGGTGTGATGGCCATGATTGGGCGTGCGCCTCAGATTAATGATCCTGGAAAGTTAATTGAAGATGATGTGCCTACGCTGCGTCCCGAACTAGCCCCAAGCGTCCAGGCAGATGCGCTATCTGCTTTAAGTAATTTGGGTTATGCCCCCGGCGACGCGGCGGCGGCGGTTGTCGAAGTTCTGGATGCGCAGCCTGGTGCTGATACCTCTGCTCTCATTAGAGCGTCTCTTAAAATTCTTGCCCCTAAAAATTTATAAAAGTTGTTGGAGAATAATGTGACCGAACCGGATCCTACATTAAGACCAGAGCGCCTTGCCGAGGATGGGGACAAAGCACTTCGTCCGCAAGGTCTCAGCGAATTTATAGGTCAATCTGAGGCTAGGTCAAATCTGAAAGTCTTTATTCAATCGGCCAAACAACGTGGCGAAGCAATGGATCACACACTATTTCATGGGCCTCCTGGGTTGGGCAAAACGACCTTGGCTCAAATTTTGGCACGTGAGTTGGGGGTCAACTTTAGAATGACCTCAGGACCTGTTTTGGCAAAAGCTGGTGACTTGGCTGCAATCCTAACTAATCTTGAGGCACGAGACGTTTTGTTCATAGACGAGATTCATAGATTGAATCCTGTTGTTGAAGAGATTTTATATCCTGCTTTAGAGGACTTTGAACTTGATTTGGTTATTGGTGAAGGACCGGCAGCACGGACCGTGCGCATAGAGCTGCAACCCTTTACGCTAGTTGGTGCGACTACCCGTTTGGGTTTATTGACGACCCCTCTTCGCGACCGGTTTGGTATACCCACGCGATTGGAGTTCTATACCGTAGCGGAATTACACCAAATAGTAACCCGTAATGCGCGCTTGTTAGGAGTACCTGCTGACGACGAAGGAGCTGCGGAAATTGCTAAGCGCGCGCGCGGAACACCGCGTATCGCTGGTCGCTTGTTGCGCCGGGTCTTAGACTTTGCAGTAGTCGAAGGTGACGGACGTATCTCAAAAGAGATTGCTGATCATGCATTAACGCGCCTTGGAGTTGACCACCTTGGACTTGATGGGGCGGACCGTAGGTATATTGAGCTTATAGCTGAAAGCTATGCGGGAGGACCGGTTGGAATTGAAACCCTGTCTGCTGCTTTGTCAGAAAGTCGAGATGCATTGGAGGAGGTCATTGAACCATATTTGCTTCAGAATGGATTAATACAACGGACACCGCGAGGGCGAATGCTGGCGCAGAAAGCATGGGATCATTTAGGTATGCCTATGCCAAAGCCACAAAGTGAGTTGTTTGGATGATTGCAAGATTTTCTGTAGGGGTTTTCGGGCCATAAAAATACGAAGTCTGCTGGCGCGCCGTCTAAAACGGTTCATATCCAAGAGGTCTATACAAATACGAAAACGCTTAATGCCTTCTGAGGCTGTAAGCTAGAATTAGGTTTATAGGGTGGCGTGAGTGCTTGATGCTGTAGAAATAGAAAAAATGTTTTTACGAGAGGACGGCACTTACGCTTTCGCTCGTTGGGGACGACCAATTTCGCCCGTTGTATTCGGCGTGTTGGATGAAACTTTAGCATTGGTCAAGAGTGCGATTGAGACAGTTTGTCTCGCGTGTGGTCATGCCACTGATGAAATAGACCCTGAGTTGGGAAGCAACTTTATGATGTTTTTCTTCTGTGATTGGGCTGAATTGCTAGAAGTACCAGATCTTGACCAGATGATCCCCGAACTTAATTCTGTTATAGGGCGGCTACAAGTGGCTGGTTCCAATCAATATCGAGCTTTTAGGTTTGATGATGAGGGTGGGATACAGGCTTGTTTTGTTTTTTTGCGAATGGATAAAGATTTGGAACAGGTCGGAGTAGATAGATTGGCCTTGGTGCAGGCTATTAAAGCGATTTTGCTCTGGTCTAGCGAGGCTTTTCGAACGATGTCACCATTAGCTACATTGGACAACGGAACGACTATTGTGCGTCCAGATATCGCTGTCTTGTTGAGGGCAGCCTACGATCCGGTAATGCCTGTTGCGACGCAAGACCCAAGTCATGCTCTGCGCTTGTCTGCCAGAATGGTGAAGGCTCTATGACCCATAGATTTGAGGTAAAAGTTTTTTACGAAGATACAGATATGGGTGGTATTGTTTACTATGCGAATTATCTAAATTTTATTTAGTGTGCGTGATCGACTTTGATGGAAGAGGTGGGGATTGATCAGCTGCAAATGAAAGAGCAAGGCGTGGTGTTTGATGTGCGTCGCGTTGAGGCTGATTATATCGCGCCAGCTTTAATGGGGGATAGGCTGATGGTTGTCAGTGAAACTGTTTCAGCAAAACCTGCGCGCTGGACTATAAAGCAAGATATTTTGCGTCAAGACACTGAAATCTTTACTGCTGAGGTGACTATGGTGGCTATTGGGCCAAAGGGGAGACCTGTACGATTGCCGGCAGAACTTTGCCGAATTTTTGGATCCTAAAAACTAATCTACTGAAACATTGGCATTCCTGTGGGTTTTGAAATATGATTTAGTTAAAATAATGGCCAAAGAGCCAAAGCAGAGGCAGTATTATGGACGCAGTCGTCGAATTTTCGATATGGGCGCTTTTTAAAGATGCGACCCTTCCAGTAAAGCTTGTAATTGTCATTTTGATTTTGATGTCCATTTGGTCTTGGACAATCGCGATTAACAAATGGATGAGCATTAAAATCGCCAAGAGGCGGTTTAATAGTTTTGATAAAGTTTTCTGGTCCGGTGAGCCTTTAAATGATGTGTTTGAACGTATGCCGGACAAAACGCTCGGTGGTGCGGAGAAGATATTTTCGGCGGGTATGTCTGAATGGCGTGGTTCTCAAGATGGGAATGGCGCAATGATAGCTGGAGTTCAATCGCGTATTGAGCGTTCAATGGATGTGGCGTTGAACAAAGAGGCTGAGCGACTGCAGAGCCAGCTTGGGGTTTTGGCATCAGTAGGGTCTGTGGCGCCATTTATAGGTTTGTTCGGCACAGTTTGGGGGATAATGAATGCGTTTATAGAAATTGCTGCGCAACAAAACACCAATCTTGCAGTTGTGGCGCCAGGTATCGCGGAGGCGCTTTTTGCAACAGGGCTTGGCCTCTTGGCCGCTATTCCAGCCGTTGTGTTTTATAATCATTTGAGTACGGACAGTGATAAGGTGATTTCAAGATATGAGGCCTTTGCTGATGAGTTCTCTACAATTCTTTCACGCCAGATTGGAGTTTAGGGGTTGGCTGCTGTTCGCCAGAATCGAAACCCGGGACGCAAAGGCCGAAGGCGTAGCCGTAATCGTCCAATTTCAGAAATAAATATCACACCATTTGTTGATGTGATGTTGGTCCTATTAATTGTATTTATGGTGGCGGCGCCCTTGCTTACTGTGGGTGTTGATGTGGAGCTTCCTAAAACTGCGGCTGGGGCATTGCCATCAGAAAACGATGAGCCTTTGACAGTAACGCTGACTGCCCAGGGCGAAATTCTTGTGCAAACTAGTCCCGCTCCTGAAGCTGAGTTT
Source organism: Planktomarina sp. (assembly GCA_028822275.1). Classification (GTDB taxonomy): domain Bacteria; phylum Pseudomonadota; class Alphaproteobacteria; order Rhodobacterales; family Rhodobacteraceae; genus Planktomarina. Next base: position 10,514 of record JAPKEA010000027.1, read on the forward strand.
TTGACGCTTTTGAGGGGTATCGCGGCAGAACGAGGAGACGATAAAGTTTTCTTACGGGCTGATGGTTCGATCCCCTATTCGCGCGTTATGCAAGTCATGGGGGCAATGGATGCTGCGGGATTTAATAATATTGGACTTGTGACTGATTTGGGCGGCCCTACTTTTGATGGCGCTGGTGGTTAGGTCGCAATGAATGCTGGAACTTATATTTCCTTAGCTTTGCATGTGGGTATTTTGGGTGCCGCTTTGTTTGGAGTGGAGTTTGAAGCTGAGCCTTCAGAGCGACCTGTTACAGATGTGTCGATTATTTCTTCTGCAGCCTATGATATTCTGACTCAAAACGTACAGCCAAACTTATCATTAGCGCCTGATGTGTTATTTCCAACTCCTAAAATACCAGATAGTTTGCCTTTTTTGCCTTCTACCCCCGAGAAGTCTCCTCGACCAAAGCTTAAGCCTCTGGCAACTCAACTGGATTTAGAACCTAGGGTAATACCTGAAGCTCCGTTGCCTCCAAAGCCTATTGAAAACACCCCCCCCTTACCACCTGTAATTGAGGAGGCTGAGGTAATTTCTGAGCCAGTAGAGCCAATCCAGGAGACGGTAGTAACAGAAAGCCTAGCTTCCGAACAGGTAGCACCGCCACCTCCCGAAGCTGCAGTCAGCGAAGAGGTTTCACCAGCGGCAAGCCCATCATTAGACGAACTGGCTGTTGTTGAAGCTGAGTCCGAAGAGGCTGCACCAGAAGCTGCGGCAACGGACTTTGTGGCTGAAACTGATGATGTTTTAGATAATCTACCATCCAAAACTTCCGCACCCGAAACGTCTTCGCGCCCCAAAATGCGTTCGGGACCAAAACGTGTTGTCGAGGTGGCTGATGAAATCCCGCTAAATGAAACAGATTTGGTTCCGCCAGTTCCGGTAGTTGATAATGCGGTAGAACTTGCGTTGTTAGCTGCAATGAGTAACTCTGAAGCTACAGACCCAGTAAGCACTACGCAGCAAGCCGACGATGGTGGAGAAATGGATCAGAATGGTATTGTTCAAGCCATAATTCAGACTACTGTCGATCCTTGCCTATCAAAACATGCTGTAAGTGAGTCAGCGGCGGGGCGTGCTACAACGGTTTTTGTGAGTTTGGGGTTCAACAAGGCTGGATACCTTAGGTCGAACGGGATTGGCCTCTATGGCTTTGAAGGCGGTATCGAAGAGGACGCAAACACCTCTTTTAAAGCTATCCGAGCGGCTATACTAGAATGTGGAGGTAAAGGTTTTGACTTACCCACTGAAAGTTATGCTTTATGGGAGAATGTCGTAATTAGATTTTTACCCGCAGGCAAATAGGGAATAGAATGATCCGATTTATAAATTATTTCATCATTGCAATCATACTCATTGCAACCTCTGCGCAATCACAAAATACTCCATTGCGCTTGGAGATAGCCAGAGGTGTTGTTGAGCCGCTGACATTTGGGCTGCCTTCATTTTCAATTGAAAACCCAGAAGCGGCTGAGATCGCCCGTGTATTGGAACGAGTTGTTGCAGCTGATCTTTCGGGGACCGGTTTGTTCCGTGAAATTCCAAAGAGTGCCCACATAGCGCGTCGTAGGTCTTTTGCTGACCCGGTGAGCTACCCCGATTGGCGTGCGATAAAGGCTCGTGCTTTGGTGACTGCTGCGGTGAATAAAGCCCCCAATGATCAAGTCATTATTAAGTTTCGTATTTTTGATGTTTTTTCGGGCAGTCAGCTTGGCAAAGGCATGCAATTGGCGGGGGATGTTAATTCAGTGCGCCGTATGGCGCATAAAATGGCTGACCAAGTTTATTCCAGAATTACAGGTGAGGGCCCATATTTTGAGAGTAGAATTGCTTTCATTTCGGAGAGTGGGCCGAAAGATAATCGTCTTAAGCGTTTGGCAGTTATGGATTATGATGGAGAGAATATTCAATATTTAACTGGAAATGAAAATACGGTACTTGCCCCACGGTTCTCATCTGACGGAAAGCAAATTCTGTACACAAGTTGGGAGACAGGTTTTCCGCAAATTTATGTGCTAAATGTTGAGACAATGCTTAGTAAGCGCTTGCCTACACCGGGCGGCGGCATGAGCTTTTCCCCCCGTTTTTCCCCTCGTGGAGATCGAGTTTTGTACTCTATGGAAAATGGTGGCAACATAGATATATATTTGATGGATATAGCGACTGCAAGATCTGCGCGTTTGACGTCCAGTCCCTCTATTGAGACGGCACCTAGTTTTAGCCCAGATGGACGTCAAATTGTTTTTGAAAGTGACCGAAGTGGTACGCAGCAGTTGTATGTAATGCCGGTGGCAGGTGGTGAGCCTAAGCGAATTTCTTTTAGCGATGGCCGATATGCAGCGCCAGTCTGGAGCCCGCGCGGTGATTTGATTTCATTTACTAAGCAGAACAAAGGTCGTTTTGGAATTGGGGTTATGGCTGTTGATGGCTCAAAGGAACGGCTTTTGTCAGCCTCCTTTTTGGATGAGGCCCCGACTTGGTCGCCAAATGGACGGGTGATTATGTTCTCGAGGCAAACCCAAGGTCCAAGAGGCGCCCCAAGCCTATACTCAGTTGATATTACTGGCCGAAATTTGAAGCCATTGCGCCTTAGATCACCTGCATCTGACCCTTCGTGGGGTCCGCTCCAGCGTTAAGCTGAGCTGTTATAAACCCGTTTCTGTGAAAGGATACACTCATGCGATTATCGTATTTTATACTTATTTCATTTTTAGCAGCTGCGGCTTGTTCAACGCCGGGCAAAAATTTGGGACCCAATGGTTGGACAGATGATTTTGGACAAGCTGGCTTTGACGCGGCTATTGGCGCTGAAAGTGATCCTACATCCATAGCATTTTTTCAAAAATCTGTTGGAGACCGCGTATACTTTAACGTGGATGAATTCACGTTAAATGAGGAATCTAAAGGTGCACTTGATATTCAAGCGCAATGGCTGACAGAAAACCCAACGTATCTCGCAGTTATCGAAGGGCACGCAGATGAGCAGGGCACACGTGAATATAACCTCGCACTTGGGTTCCGACGTGCGCGTTCGGTCCAAGAATACCTTGTTGCAAAAGGCGTGTCTCTTTTGCGGCTTAAAACGCTTAGCTTTGGCAAAGAGCGTCCAGCAGAGATTTGTAGCTCAGAGCGTTGTTACTCAAAAAATCGACGCGCTGTTTCAATTTTGAATGCAGGCACCCGGTAATGCGAGGAGTGCTCGCTTTACTCTTGACCATCGGGCTTTGTGTTCCCGTATCTGCAGATACTTTGGCAGATGTGCGTCAAGATCTTGCGAGCCTTCTTGTTGAGACAAAGAGGTTGCAGCTAGAGTTAGATACAACGCAGGGTGCGGGGTTTCTCAACGATACATCTATTTTGGATCGAACATCGGCTATTGAAAATGATTTGCGCCGCTTGACCAACAAGACGGAGCGGTTCTCGTTTCAGATTTCTGCGTTTGTTATCGATGCGACCAGGCGTATTGGGGATTTGGAGAAAAGGCTTTGTGCACTAGAAACTGATTGTAAATTATCTGAATTGGGAGCGACACTCCCGTTAGAACTTTCTACAAATGCGAATTTAGTCTTACGCGTGCCGCAAGATATTTTGACTATTACCGAGCAATCAGAATTTGATTCAGCTGAACGCATGTTAGTATCTGGTGACAGTGGTAGTGCGATTTTGATGTTCGAATCTTTTATTATGTCTTTCCCTATTGGCCCACTTACTCAAAAGGCGTATTTCATGCTGGGCAATGGGTATATGGATCAGCGTAAATTTAGGTTGGCGGCACGATCATTCCTTGAAGCTTATTCGCGGAATGAAGACTCTGAGTTCGCGCCCAAAGCATTATTCAACCTTGCGATGGCGTTTAAGCGCATGGGTAAAACGGAAGAAGGTTGCTTGACTTTGAATGAGATTCAACGCCGCTTTGGTGCGCCTGAAATAAAAGTGAATACGCAGCAGGCGAAGGTTGAGTTGGCTTGTTCATGACCCTGCCAGTTGTTTCAAATATTCCCGAGGCTGTGGCAAGGTTTCTAGAATTTTTACCAGAAAATGCGACCATCGGCGTCGCTATCTCGGGGGGCTCTGATTCAACCGCCCTTTTGTTGGCCATTCGGCAGTCTCGCCCCAGGGCTCAAATTAAAGCCGCCACTGTTGATCATGGACTACGCTCCGGTTCAATAAAAGAGGCGAAATGGGTTGAGACGCTTTGTCGGTCTTTGGAAGTTGACCATACTACATTGACTGCAAAAGATCTCGATGACGGTCCAAATCTACAGGCGCGCGCAAGAGCGGTGCGCTACCAGTTACTTGCAGGTTGGGCCCGGGAATGTGATATTGTATGCCTTGGACACAGCCAAACGGATGTAGCGGAAACGTTTTTGATGCGGCTCGCGCGGGGTTCTGGTGCAGATGGCCTATCATCTATGTCTGCAAGTTGGAGTGTTGGGGAGATCAATTGGGCGAGACCTTTGATGAACTTTACGCGCGAGGATTTAAAGGCATATTTGGTAGGTCAATCACAAGAATGGTGTGAAGATCCCAGCAATAATGACGTTAATTTTACGCGGGTTCAAATGCGGCAAGCTCAACCAATTTTGGATTCTTTGGGTCTTACCACTCGGAGACTCGCTAAAACGGCCAGACGCATGTCGCAGGTGCGAGAGGCTTTGGACGCTGCGTTGGTCTCACTCTGGCCAAATATTGCAGAAGTAGATTTTTGCGATGTAATATTTGATCGTAAAGCTTTGTTAGATTTACCGTCTGAATATTCTGAGCGTATGCTTGCGCGGGCATTGGGCTGGGTAAGCGGTAATGTTTATAAGCCAAGAAACTTAGCACTTTTACGTTCGATGGTCGAAGAAAAAGCTTGCACGCTACATGGTTGTATTTTGATACCGCAGGCTCAAAAATACCTTCGGATCAGCCGAGAGTTTGCTCCAGTTTCTAAACTGGAGGTATGTTGTCCAGAGACCTGGGATTATCGTTTTTCTGCTCCAGATTTTGATAAAAACCACTCTATACGACCTCTTGGACGCGCTGGATTGGCTCTCTGTTCCGATTGGAGAGAAACTGGGCGACCACGTGCATCTATGCTTTCGAGCCCGTCTTTATGGAAATTTAATGTACTAATTTCTGCACCAATGGCAAATTTTGGCCAAAAAGATGCAGTTAAGGTGGTTCCGTTGGCGTTGAAATGATAGTAACCCGTTGAACTTAATGATGCGGTGCCTATCTTATATGTAACTTCGGCATAATAATGTGTCGATACTTTGCTATTCTAATAGGAGTC
>JAPKEA010000349.1 GCA_028822275.1 Planktomarina sp.
TTGTAAGACTGGATTTCCTCCTTCGCGTGAATTAACAATCCCGCCCCAATACTGTAACCGGTAATTAGCCTAGCTGAAGCTGGGCTGCATAATCTGCACACAGTTACGTAACGTCCCACTCTGACCATACCTGCCCATTATCCCGGCACCGCCTCCGCTGACCGGCGCATACCTCAATATTCTTGAAGCACAATTTTTCCGGGGGGGGGGTCATTACTTTGCTACATGCATACGATATTTTTCGGCATCCCAGTCCAGCAAATCAGCGATTTGATCTTCACTGAGTGAATTGAGCATAGCGCCCTCATCTTGCCGAGATAGCACATCATAGTAGCAACGTAGTTGTGCATGTTTACCGATACTAAACTCGGGAAGAACAAATACTCCGATTCCACGTACAAATGCCAGTTCAGGGCAATTGATCGCTTTTTGACATATTTTCTTCAAGTCCCCAATGCACTCGAACATCCGCGCCTTTGCACCAAGAAATACCACGTGATCCGGATAGAGCGCCCAGTCGGATGAAAGACGATTAAAAAGGGCCATGTCCACTGCCAATTGATGCACCGATAAATCTCGAACGGGCACATAGGATTTACCGTGGTCAAGATTGATATTGGATGTCAGTTGGGGAAAATTAAAGACGGGACGCGGAGCAGTTTCAAATGCGTCAATCAACATTCTGAGTATGCCGTTGACTGCGACAACATCAGCACCCCCTATTACGATACCATGGCTTTGCAGAAACACAACATCCGCGTCAGGCGCGCTCGAAAGCGCCGCCCATACTGCGTTCGCTAATTCCTCCCCGGGCTTAATATAACCGACATTTACCCACCGAACTTTTGAACCAAGAACTGCTGAAAGTGTGAGTTCAACTCCATCTCTCACCAAATGAGCGAGAATCTCAATTGCGTGCAGATGAATCACCACTGGGTGCGGCATAAGCGCATGCAGTAATGTTTCGATAGATGGCCTGAGGTTGGACTGTCCACGCGGTTTTGGCGATACATTGAAGTTGCCAGAACGGATTGAATGCTGGAGATTTGCCAGATCAACCGGAACAAAAATATCTTTTTTGTCGGCTTCAGATAACCAGGTTCCGGAAGCTTTAATCCATAGAGTCTCGCCGTCTTTCCATGAAACGTTACCTCCTGCGCCTTGGACAAGAAGAGGATCAACTCCAATATCGACACAATAATTTACAACAGACTCTTTTATGAACTTTTCTGGAATCATGATTTCCCCCTGATACGAACGAAAAGCTCACGCAACTCCGAGTAATGGTTGAACATGGCATCTGGTTCGTTGGAGCCAATCCCTTTGGTCACGCCATCATGGATTTTTTGTAATGTAACCGCCCCGATATTCTCACGTCCGCCTCTTATATCAGTCACGGGATTATCACCTATCATCCAGACGCAATTACCTTTAGGACGCATTTTTTCCAGTGCAATCTGGAATGGTGCCTCGTGAGGCTTGTCATGACCAGCCTCTTCGCTAGTAACGATATAGTCAAAGTAATGATCCAAACCAAAATAGACAACCTTGCGAAACTGGATCTGAGCTGTGAGATCAGTAACGATAGCTGTTGGAATGCCGAGAAGTCTCAAGTCATCCAGTAGTTCTTTCACATCATCGAACAATACAGCATTACTGAGGAAAGTACGCCAGTATGTCTGCTCGAAATCCAAAGCCAACAGTACCTGAGATCCAAGCCCCATGATCTCCAGCATACGCTGCAGATAAAGAAGACGACTATGTGAAGCCGCCGTATTTTTCAGGCGAGCTTTGACCTGCAGCTTAGCTTCTTTGAAGGCCTTATCGAAGACGTCAGGGCTGATAGAAAAAGTGTTGGCCACTTTTGCTCGTACAGCTTGCTGGGCCGCTGAGTGAGCAGGGTCATAAGAATAGAGAGTGTTATCGGTATCAAAAAGAATGGCATCTGGCAGATGATTGAATCTTTCTTGGGAATGAATTTTAATCATATAAACCTCTTTGTAAGTGATTGGTTAATATGTAATAAAGTGATCAGTTGCATTAGACCAATAACTCCACCTTGCCATTTTGGATGAATATCCAAAAATTCGAAAATGCGGGGACAAATCATCTGCGCCGCCAGCGCAATATCCTGCTCACTAGTTTCACCTTCAATCACCAACTCAACCTCTGAAGCATCGCTGCTAATCGCCATATCTACATGTAGACCACATACGCCGATAAGCACTCTGGTCAACAAGAGTTCGTTGAGACTGTGTCGCGATCGCACTAGCAATTTGTATCTAATAGGGTGTTTTTCGTTTAGCTCTTCCAACATACGCGGATGAATAACCTGCAGGGATAAAACAAGATCCGCATGAGAAGCTTGAGGCCTAATAAAACGTGCAGAATCCGACTCACGCTTATCGAATGAAGTCAGCACACTTTCAACTGTATGCCTTCGCTGCTGGACATCTCTTTGTAGTTTTAAATATCTCCGCAACCCTTCTTCTATATCCAAATAAATACTAAGGTCAAAGCGCTCACGAAAAATCGGCAAATAAAGTGCATGTAAGCCGCTGGCAATTATTATGTCATTGCTCTTGGTGCTTAATGGCCGAGTCATAAGCCCAGTTTTGTGATCGTAGCGCCTGGATTGAATATTTTTACCATCCGTTATAGACACCAAATCATTTGCAAATCTTTCCAAGTCGTTAGCCATAGGATTCAAATGCGTCATAACTTGCCACATCGGCTTCTGACGATCCCATAGATGATAATCATCTCCTGACAAGCGAGCTACCGAGTGTGCGCCAAACAAGCCTTCCAGCGTCTCAGCCAGGGTAGTCTTACCTGAGCCAGAATCACCCGCAATACCAATAACAAACGGTTTTCGACTAAGCCTGAAATAATCGTTGGAACTGACGGATTCACGCCAAATTCGTAATGCCAAGATAATTCCAATTGCCATTATTCCAGTGTGCAATAGCGACCTTAAGTAGCCACTTGACTGAACCGAAAAATCTATCGTCAAAAAGCTGGGGACAACAGAAAAAATCAATGATGATGCTGGCATTAGTAATAGGCTACTTAACACATAAAGCCCAGAGAACAAACTGACAAGCGCAATAGCAATACGGCCACTCATAGCTTGATAAGAAATAAGCAAGGGCATTACCCAGATGAACCAACCTGGAGAAGCGGGCGTCAGCAGAACAACGAGCATGAATGCTATACCCAGCATGGCATGAAACAACTCATAGTTAAGCCGGCGCACTCTCCATGCCGCATAAAGCATGACCATATAGACCATAGGTACGACATAGATGAATGTGAAACTGCCAAT
>JAPKEA010000350.1 GCA_028822275.1 Planktomarina sp.
CTCATTGATTCAAAATCTTTTGAAGAAAGCTTTTCGATTGAAGACTGAGAAAACTGCGCTTCCAATTCAAGTTGCTCGCTCAGAGGTGCTTCACGTGGCTGGCCACCGCCTCCGGCCATAGCTTCAGCTGCCCGGTTTTGTGCAGGCGTCAGCGGGCGCTTAACCGATGGGGCTGTGATAACTGGTAAGAGATTGGTAATCATGTTCTCAAGAAACTCAGGATCTCGCCAAAACATTGCAAACACCTGATCAAAAACCAATAAATGCTCTTTTCGACTTACAATCATAGCCCTCAAAACTGCGTGGAAATCGCCGCGTTTTGTAAAGCCCACTTTTTCGACAGCCCTTAAGGCATCCAAAATTTGAGATGTTCCAACCGGAATACTGGCTCGACGTAAAGCTCTTGCAAAATAGACTATATTATCCGGTAATGATCCGGCGTCTTTGCTCATTGAAAGGCCCGCATGTCCTGTTTGATTTGATCTAATATTCGGGTCGCAGGACCACCAGTAATTTTTGTAATGTCATCTTGATATTTTAACACCGCACCAATTGTGTCAGTAATGATTTCTGGCGATACAGCCACTACATCCAATGCCACAAGACATTTAGCCCAATCTAATGTCTCAGCCAAACCAGGACTTTTGAACAAATTTTCTGAGCGAAGCCTTTGTACAAATTCGACCACCTCAGTTCTGAGCGCCTTCGCTGCATGAGGAACTCTAGCCGCTAGTATTTCCATTTCTCGGGCAAAATCTGGATAGTCGACCCAGTGATAGAGACAACGCCGCTTAAGTGCGTCATGTACTTCCCGGGTCCGGTTCGAGGTAAGTATAACGATTGGAGGTTCAGCGGCCTTGATCACACCCAGCTCAGGAACTGTGACTTGATAGTCAGACAGAGCCTCCAACAAAAAGGCCTCAAAAGGTGCATCTGTCCTATCTATTTCATCGATAAGCAACACCGGTGGTCCAGATTCATGCGCCTCGACCGCCTTAAGCAACGCTCGCTTAATAAGAAATTTTTCAGAATAAATATCAGTATTTTTTGCGTCACTATTCATTGAAAGCATTTGCGCTGCAAAATTCCATTCGTAAACCGCATTACTCGTATCTAAACCTTCGTAGCATTGCAGACGGATTAAATCACGACCCAAGCCGTTCGCGACAACTTTTGCCAACTCAGTCTTACCAACGCCGGCTTCACCTTCCAAAAAAATAGGCCGTTTGAGCGTGAGGGCTAAATAAGTGAGTGTAGCGAGAGGTCGATCAGCTACATAACCTTGTCCCGCTAGAAGGGTTGTTGTTGCCTCAATTGAGTTTGGCAATTTGTTTATCATTTCGCCCTCTAGAATAGTAGATTATCGCCCCTGATTAATTGAGGGCGATAGTCCTAAAACTTGTAAATTTAGCCTAATGCCCGTTTGGCCATGACCTTGACCAAATTGGCCCGGTAGACTGCGTCACCATGCATGTCAGAAAGAAGCCCCACCGGAGAAATAGAAACATCGTCCAAAGACTGCGCCGACCAATCTGCACGCAATGCAGCCTCTAGCTCTGGATGGCGAAATACACCATCTTCACCAGCACCAGTGACTGCAACACAGACGCTCCCATCCACCATCTTAGCAACAAACACACCTGCCATCGCGTACCGGGACGCAGGATTTGGAAATTTACCATAGCCGCCTGATGCGGGGGCTTGGAAACTAATACTTGTAATGATTTCATGCTCATCCAAATCTGTAGAAAACATACCAGTAAAATAATTAGAAGCGGGTATATCACGGCTATTAGTGTGGATGATAGCTCCCAAAGCCAACATCGCAGCCGGATAATCTGCGGCTGGATCATTATTTGCTAAAGATCCCCCTATAGTTCCACGATGGCGTACAGCGGGATCACCTATATTGCCCGCGAGAGCACAGAGAGAGGGACAGACAGCTGCAAGCTTAGAATTCTGGGCAACTTGGGCATGCGTTGTCATTGCACCTATTGTTATGGTCTCTCCACCCTCTAGCCTACCATCACTTTTTGCAATTGTGATCCCTTTTAAATCCGCCACAGCGCTTATGTCCACAAGATCAGTAGGATCTGCTAATCTTTGCTTCATTGTTGGAAGCAAAGTTTGTCCACCTGCTAAGAGTCGACCATCCTCAGCACGTTCAAGAATAGATGCTGCATCTGTGGCCGAGGCCACTTTATGATAATTGGTCTCATACATCGTTCGAACTCCCTATTCTGCTGCCAGTTTGCTCTGCACATCCTGAAGTGCGGACCAAACCGCAGAAGGAGTAGCAGGCATAGCTAAGTTATTGTTGCCGATCGCATCCGTAATCGCATTGATCACCGCCGGAGGCGAACCAATAGCCCCGGCCTCACCGCACCCTTTCATGCCAAGCGGGTTACCCGGACACGTCGTGGATGCATGATGTACGGAGTAATTTGGCAAATCATCAGCGCGCGGCATGGTATAATCCATGTAACTTGCCGACAGCTGTTGGCCATTTTTATCGTACACAACGTTTTCTAACATCGCTTGCCCAATTCCTTGGGCAATCCCACCATGAACTTGTCCCTCAACTATCATTGGGTTGATGATAGTTCCAAAATCATCAGAAGCTACAAATTGCACAATCTGCGTCACTCCAGTTTCAGGATCAACTTCAACTTCACAAATGTAACAGCCCGCTGGGAACGTGAAGTTTGTCGGATCATAGAATGCGCTTTCTTTTAGTCCTGGCTCCATTCCTTCTGGAATGTTATGAGCCGTGTAGGCCGCCAAACCAACTTCATGCCAAAGCATTTGCTTGTCAGTTCCAGCAACTTTCACCGCTCCACCTTCGATCACGATGTCATCTTCGCCCGCCTCCAAAACATGAGCTGCTATCTTTTTGACCTTAGCTTCCACCTTATCCATCGCTTTTACGATGGCAGACATTCCAACAGCACCTGACCGCGATCCATAGGTTCCCATGCCAAACTGAACTTTATCAGTATCTCCATGAACAATTTTAATATTCTCAATCGGCAGGTCAAACCGCTCAGCAACAATCTGAGCAAAAGTCGTTTCATGACCCTGACCGTGGCTATGCGAGCCAGTTAGAATCTCGATAGACCCAACAGGATTAACCCTCACTTCAGCACTCTCCCAGAGCCCAACACCAGCCCCGAGACTACCAACCGCCGCAGATGGCGCAATACCGCAGGCCTCGATATAGTTAGAATAACCAATACCACGTAGTTTCCCACGCGTAGCAGCCTCCACTTTCCGCGCCGGAAAGCCCATAATATCCGCTGCAACCTGAGCTTGTTTTTGAT
>JAPKEA010000351.1 GCA_028822275.1 Planktomarina sp.
TACCATAGAATTAGCCGAAGACTTTTGATTCGGCGTTTTTGTTGCAGCTTAGTGGATTACATAGACACTATAATTTTAGCCTTCTTTGCTCACAGTTTTTATTCGCACATTGAGGATAAAATCCCTCCCCCCCGACAATGTTTTCCATTGTTGATTAAAAGCACTAAATTCGTCTGTGTTATGGCGCCAGTAGTTATCATAAAACAATTCGTCTACATGGACCTTGCCGATTGTTTGGCATCTACTTTAGCTAAACATTCCGTCGGCTCGCTTATTCCAGGAAATGAGGGCCAAAGGTATAAGCATTTAGTATTATGTCGATTGAATTATCAAGTATAAACTGAAGATGTTCTTCTGATTGTTTTTTTCAATAAGTAACTCAGAAACCATTTTTTTGTTTTTTCGATTTCGTCGAGATTAAGAGTCAGCAGCGTAATAGGAAACAACAGAACATCCATATAATAAAAGAGATCGACTAGAGCGATCGACTCAATCGCTGAAATCGTGATGCGCGCCGGCAAAAGTAACAGGCTGCTCAGCATCAAAAGGCCCCGGCTTGCAGAGTCTCTCTGAGCGATGCTGATAATTTCCAAACAATAGCTGCGTTACTAAGTGTGGCAGGGTCCCCAAATAGGTACAACATGGCCAAGGTTTCAGGTTGTTCATTTATCAGCTGCACTGGAAGGCAAAGTGCAAAAAAGCCAATATAGCTGAAGATATGACTCTTAATTCGTCTGGTGAGTCGACCCTTAATAAGGTTGAGTGCGCATAAGAAAATCAGAGATGCAGCAAACTGCACATGAGCGGATAAAAGTAGAGCATATTCGAATTTGGGTATAATCCAATATAATATTCAGGAAGTTGCCGCAACGCCGCAACAGCCAAGACTCACCTTTATAGTGCTAGGTAGGTTTTTTTGTTGCTTGAATAGCCTGCTCTGAGGCTGGCAAACACCACCAAGTTCAAGGCAACTATAAAAGTGGCGGAAATCAGGCTGTAAGCAAGGTCAAATTTTATCATGTCGCTCTACGGTTCTAATGGTGCTAATGATGGAAATAGAGCGCCCAGCTTAGCGGCGAGCAGGCCAGTGGTGAACCGCACCGAGACACTCACCAAAAAGTGATCATCTTCAGTTCTCCAGTGTGCTGCCCCGCGAACCCGCTAGGATGTCTTGGAGAAGCAAGAGGGGTTAAGAGGTGTCTAATCCGTTAATAGTAAGTTAATAACTGAACATACTCGTCCTTATTGCTATCATCAAACGTCTGGGGGGGTAGAGTCTTAAACTAATAACTTGCTAGTGCTCCCTTGTTTAGTCCATCACAAGCCTTTTAATGTAGCTGCTTTGTGTGCCTCATTAACTAAACGCTGCGTGCATCCCGTCGAAATAGCATCGAGAGTAAAAAATTGACTAATACTGGAAAAAAATTTGGAGTATCAATTGTGCTACTAGTGCCCGCAACAGTGATTGCTGGTGGTCTTTTATATATCCTCTTAGCTATAGATTATGGACCCGGTCCGGGTGTTGAGGTTGGCGCAATTTTTTGCGGCACCTGGGTTCTGTTTTATGGGTATTATTTTAAGTTTTTGAGATTCAAGCAAGTTGGGGCCGTGTTAACGGTCATGGCGGTGGCGAGTGTATACGTAAATCTAGGGTCACTATCTGAAGAAAGGTACGATTCGCAAGAATCTAGTGCTTTTATCGCCTTAGAATCTCAACGTACGATGGCGGTCTCGCCAAGTAAACTTGATGTGCTCAACGCGGCGGCAGACCGTATCAATTCTACGTTGCCTATGATGACCGATTCAAACATTCGCCTAAACAGCGTTGTTGCATCACTCGACAGGTTTCAATACAACTATACGCTATTATCTCGTTCTTCTGTTGAGGTTGAAGCAGCTTCGTTTTTACGTCAAGTTAACGCAGCAGCAGTCAGCGACGCATGCGGATTGGACGATAATCTGTCTTTTTTGAAAATGGGGGTGGTTATTGATTTCGTCTATAAAGCGAGCGATGGGATCACCGTCACTACAATCGCAGTAGCGCCGGAGGATTGCGGTTTTTAGCTTGAATATTACAGTTCGGGCAACCTGCTAGGTTGCCTACTCTCGCACTCTATAGCGAGGAGGCATACCACCAAAGAAGCAAGAGGATAGGTATAAGTACGACGGTCATCAGCGCCGTAATAGCGATCATTTTATTGGCCCATAGTCTGTTCATTGTTAATCCTTCAATGGACTTCTGAAAGTCGAGGTTGGTTATGCTAATTGATCAGTGTGATAAATGAGAGAGAAAATTCTGGCCCACGAGGCGTCTAATTGAAGAAAAACGGGTTATGAGGACTCTCGAGGTTGCGCAGTCTACTTGAGTGGCACGAAGAACTCTAAGCGTTTTTCTGTCGGCGAATCTTGAAGGTGGACCAAAACCGAAAATAGATTACGCCGACGGGGGGTTGGGTAGCGACAACACGCTATTGGCAAGTCTTTTATGGGTTTTTTGACCGAATAAAAAGGTAATGCCGAGATTTCATAATTGTTGGGTGACGGGGTTAAATAGACGATTTCTTTGGGTCGCCTTTCATTTCAAATGCAAATGAGGGCGCTGCAGTTCGGACTACTAATGACTTTTTTCACGGGTTTTAATGACGTATATCGCATAGGATTCCCCGTCCTCTATGAAGGCTTTCATTCTCACATTAACAGCAAATTTCTTTCCATCTCTCCCTTCCATAACAGCATCAAGCACTGTTTCTCTATCTTCGTTTTTGTGACAATAATTGCCAGAAAAAAGATCGTCTATATGAATCTTTTTAATTGTTTGCGCGTCTGTGTATCCAAAAACTTTTTCGGCCAGATTGTTCCAAGTTAACAATAAACCAGCATTGTTTACAGTGAGAATTATATCTAAAGAGTTGTTGAGAGCGAACTTCAAATTTTTCTCCGAGCGTATTTTTTCTCTGAGTATTTCACTGACTTTAAAATGGGCATTCTCTATTTCTGTTAGGACCAGTGCTGACACCAGTATTGGAAAAACAAGAACATCTAAATAGTACAGCAAGTAAACCATTTCAGTTGATTCGACAACGAGTAGTGCTGCCCGAATAGAGGCGATTGAGAGGGCGCTGAGAACTAAAAGTATCCTTCCCGATAAAGCCGCAATTTTCGTATGATAAGTCTTCCAGAGAATTGCCAGTACAGTAAAAACTGCGGGCAAAGTAATTGGAAGCCACTCAAGTTTTGATTGTGGAAACCCACTCACAACAGAAAAGCTGAAGCCAATGACGAAGAGGATCAATAAAGAGCTGAGAAGTATTTTATGGTC
>JAPKEA010000352.1 GCA_028822275.1 Planktomarina sp.
AACGTATCTTAAAAAAATGAATAATTACTAATAAGACTATGATGATCTAACATATATTTACAATTAAAAACGCTACGTAATACTTAGCGTTTTGTTTGATAAGAGCCCTAAAAAAGGGCTTACATTCCTGTAAGCCCTTGTATTTATTTAGTATATTATAAAAATCATTATCGCTTTGAAAACTGGAAGCTACGACGGGCTTTACGTTTACCAAATTTCTTACGCTCAACAACTCTGCTATCTCGTGTCAAAAAGCCAGCAGCTTTCAAGGCACCGCGATGGCTTGGCTCATACAATTGCAAAGCTTTGGATATACCGTGCTTAACCGCACCAGCCTGGCCAGTTAGACCACCACCTTTAACGGTAGCAACAACGTCAAATTCGCCTTCTACGCCAGTGATTTGCATCGGTTGACGTAAAATTAGTTGTAAAACCGGACGCGCAAAATACGCGTCTTGGTCTTTTCCATTTACTGTGACCTTGCCGGAACCCGGTTTTATCCAAACTCTGGCTACGGCATCTTTACGTTTCCCCGTGGCATATGTACGGCCAAGTTCGTCACGAACGGGTTCACGAGGGGCCACTACTTCTACCACAGCAGAGACGCCTTCGGCTACCACTGCAAGGTCTTCTAGGGATGTGATTTGCTCTGACATCAGTTATACTCGCGTGTTTTTCTTGTTCATGATTTTTACATCCAATACTTCCGGCGCTTGAGCGACGTGTGGGTGTTCAGTGCCTGCGTATACGCGAAGGTTAGTCATAACCTGACGCGACAGACGGTTACCTGGCAACATGCGCTTAACGGCTTGTGTTAATACACGCTCAGGGTACTTGCCCTCCAGAATTTCGCCTGTGGTGCGAGATTTAATCCCACCAGGGTATCCTGTGTGCCAGTAATTTTCTTTATTGCGTTTGTTACCAGTTACCTGAACTTTGTCAGCATTGATAACTATCACGTTGTCGCCCATGTCCATGTGCGGTGTGAATGTGGCTTTATGTTTACCACGCAGGCGAATTGCAATAATTGAAGCTAAACGGCCTAAAACAACGCCTTCAGCGTCAATCATAATCCATTTTTTTTCAATATCTGCAGGCGTTGCAGAGAAGGTTTTCATATCTATTACCTAACGAGTTTTATAATATCGTCGTTATAATTACTTAACAAACACAGTCAACAAGACTTTTGTCTAAAAATCTATTATAAATCAAATAGTTAAAATAAAGGTATTATTTTACCCCAATATATGTAATAACTTTAGCTCCTCGGTAACGAATACGTGAGGTTAGCACGGGCAACTGGCCTTTCATCACCCTCAGAAAAAATTAAACATTCAGTCACAGCCAACCCCCTACCCAGCTTCAAAACTTTACTTTTGGCTATTAAATTAACACCAAATATAGGTTTTCGCATAAAATCTATTGAGCAATTTGTGGTAACAGCAAGAGCTTTAGGTCCAATCATCGACAACACGTTAAAATATGCCGCAACATCTGCCAATCCAAACATTGACGGGCCAGAAACAGTGCCTCCAGGCCTCAAATGCCGCTTCGCAACCAGAAGAACCACTTCAATATAGTTTTCTTGTATATCCCTAATTTCGAAGTCGCTACTCACCTGTGGAAAAACTTCATGTAAAAAACTGCTAATTTCCGCAGCGTCCATTTTCAATGCCATTGTCGAACACTCCCTTTTAAAGCTATGTTCACCCTGAAACGAACGGAGAGCAAGATGGCAATTTTAGAGCGTTACGACCACAATGCCGTAGCTTACTTGACCTTAAATGCGCCGGAGCGCTTGAATGCACTTTCAGATGAAATGCTGGAGGCACTCCAAGACACCTTCGATAGATTAAAAACAGATAACACGGTGAGGGCTATTGTTCTTGCAGGCAACGGAAAAGCTTTTTGTGCAGGGCACGATCTTAAACAAATGACAGCAGCTCGTCAGGCTCAAGATGGAGGAGTTGGAGCCTTTAAGAAACTATTCGATCGTTGTGCAAAATTTATGCAAACAGTTCAGCAAGTCCCTCAACCTGTTATTGCTCAAGTCCACGGCATCGCTACTGCAGCCGGTTGTCAACTAGTTGCAACCTGTGATTTGGCCGTAGCCGCCGAGGGCACACGTTTTGGCGTCAATGGTGTAAACATTGGTTTATTCTGCTCAACACCAATGGTAGCACTATCGCGCAACATTCAGCGCAAGCGCGCCTTTGAGATGCTTGTCACCGGTGAGTTTATGGAGGCCGCTGAAGCAAAGTCATCCGGTCTGATCAATCAAATCTTTCCAGAAGATAAGCTACAGGCAGGTACCCGGAAACTCGCGGAAACCATCGCAAGTAAACTTGGCTCAGCTGTAAAAACTGGAAAAATGGCTTTTTATCAACAAACACAAATGCCCCTGGATCAAGCCTACATCTATACTGGTAATGTTATGGTTGAAAATATGCTCAACAAAGATACACAAGAAGGCATTGAGGCCTTTATTGAGAAACGTGATCCCAATTGGTCACAAGAGTGATCGCTTTCCTTTTATTACAGAGCATATTACATCGCACGTCATGACCGATAGATTGAATATTATTGGCGGTGGCATGGCTGGCTGCGAAGCGGCATGGCAAGCTGCACAACTTGGCGTTCCTGTAACGATACATGAAATGCGACCTCAAGTTAAAACTTTTGCGCATCAAACTGCTGATTTGGGAGAAATGGTTTGCTCCAACTCATTTCGTTCTGACGACGATGAACAAAACGCAGTGGGGCTTTTACACTGGGAAATGCGAGCTGCTAGCAGCTTAATCATGAATACAGCTGACAAGCATCGCATTCCGGCTGGTGGGGCTCTTGCGGTTGACCGTGAGCCTTATGCCAAAACAATAACAGCCGCTATCAAAACCCACCCACTGATAGACGTTTCATACAAAGAAATAACAAATTTACCTGAACGGGGTCAATGGATTGTGGCAACGGGCCCACTCACATCTGGAGCACTTGCAGTTGCTATTCAGAATGAAACCGGTACTGAAGCGCTAGCCTTTTTTGATGCTATTGCTCCAATCATCTACGCTGACAGCATAGATATGACATGCGCATGGATGCAATCGCGCTATGATAAGGGCGAAACAGAGGCTGAACGAACCGCCTACCTCAATTGTCCAATGACAAAATTACAATATGAAACATTCATAGATGCACTTTTGTCGGCCGATAAAACCGAATTTAAACCCGGTGAAACAGCAGGCTATTTTGACGGCTGTCTGCCAATTGAAGTAATGGCAGAACGGGGGCCAAAACGTAGAGTTTCCCGCCCCCGTTC
>JAPKEA010000353.1 GCA_028822275.1 Planktomarina sp.
ACACAACGAAAAAAATCCCCAATAGAGCTGCATAAATTACTGTCACCATTGTATTAATCCTTTGGTCTGGGACTTAAATCGTATCCCCAATCAATCGGTGGTACAATCTAATTTTATCTTGATATACAGGTAGGAACCAGCGCTGGCCATTATTGTAGTTGGAAAAAGCAAATTGGCTGTTGTCTGGATGGGCTAGTATGAGTTTTGCGGCCCACTTTGACTATCCCACAAATAATATAATCCATTTATTGCTGACAGTCTTACATATATTCTATTTTTACTACTGACACCTTTGCGCTATTATCACTCTATTCGTCTCAAGCAGGTTTTACCTGGCAGTGCCAAATTCCTATTAACTGACATTTCTTCCAATTGCATCGAACGTTAGTATCTGAAACTTACACGGCTGGAATATTATCCAAGGTAATCAATTATAGGACAGTTAGGCATGTGATCCCCACGGCAGGATGTCACAAGATAGCCAAGTTCATCATGCAGTAACTGTAGTTCTCGTTGTTTGTTTTTTATCTCTTCCAGCCGCTTAGATGCAATGCGTTTCACTTCTGAACTGGTGCGGTCCTGATCTTGATACAGGTCCAGAAGTTCGCGGCACTCTTTGATGCTAAATCCGAACGCCCGTGATCTTCTGACGAACACCAGTTTACGAACAGCCACATCGTCATAGGTACGATATCCTGCCTCCGATCGCGACGCTGCTTCAACCAAACCGATATCGGCATAATAACGCACAGTCTTCACGGACAAGCTTGAAGCTTTTGATGCAGCAGAAATATTAATAAAATTTACCCTTGACCTTCCTGTTACTAGAAAGATTATATCTATGATGAACAGGTTTCAAGGGTGCTATTTTAATGGATGCCCACACCCACATAAGGATTTAATATATGCCTAAGAATACCGCTGCTAAAACCGCAACACTTTATCGGATGGTGATGACTGATCATATGTGTCCCCACGGTTTAAAGTTGAAAGACCTATTAGAGCGGCAGGGCTTTCATGTAGAAGATCGTCACCTAACCAGTCGTGATGAAGTTGATGCATTTAAAGCCAAGCATGATGTTAAGACGACGCCACAGGCCTTCATTGGTGAAGAACGCATTGGTGGCTTTGATGACCTGAGTGCACATCTAGGGAAAGCCACTAAGTCGAAAAATAGCACGACCTATAAACCTATAATCGCTTTGCTCTCGGTTGCATTTTTGATGGCCACCACGATTACTTGGGTGGCGCTAGGCACCACATTCACGGGACGGACAGTGGAATGGTTTATTTCGATATCCATGGTGCTATTGGGTCTGCAAAAGCTGCAAGACGTTGAGCAGTTCGCCACGATGTTTTTGAACTATGATTTGTTGGCACAGCGGTGGGTTCGTTACGGATACGTCTATCCGTTCGTTGAAACAGGAGCGGGGCTGCTCATGATGGCGGGTGTTCTCACACAGCTGTCTGCACCAGCAGCGTTATTCGTGGCAAGCATCGGCGCGATCAGTGTGTTTAAAGCGGTCTATATCGATAAACGAAAACTCAAGTGTGCCTGCGTAGGTGGTGATAGCAAAGTTCCACTAGGGTTTGTGTCACTTATGGAGAATTTGATGATGATAGGCATGGCGATCTGGATGCTCTCAAAGTTGTGATAAGAAAACGTTTGACTCTCCATTTACAGGAAGATTTAGACTTAAAAAAAGATATGAGGATCAGTACATTTTATGAAATTGACTATTGCAATTGCCGCCGTTCTGGTTGCGAGTGGCGTTGGCTACGCGTTGTGGCCCTTAGCCCTACAAACAGTCACGATTGACAATGCCATCAGCATGGAAGGCAGGCTCCTAGTCAATGTCACAGAACGCTCAAAGCGGGAAGCGCGGCTTTGAAGCTAAATGCGCCGCTTGCCATGGAGTGAATGCAGCGGGCCAAAATGGCGTAGCGCCACCTCTTGTGCACAGGATTTACGAACCAAACCATCATGGAGATGAAAGCTTTCAGCGGGCAGTATCCATGGGCGTCCAAGCCCATCATTGGCGATTTGGGAATATGTTACCTGTCGAAGGTTTAACGCGAGTTGATGTCAAAATGATTATCGCCTATGTTCGAGAATTACAACGATCCAACGGGATCAACTAATTTTCAACAAAAAAATAGGAAAAAAAATGAAGAGTTTTATTTTTTCTGGAGTAATAGCTATTTGGGCAACGGGTGCTATGGCGCACTCCCCCCTCGATGGAACGACACCTGCCAATGAGGCGATCGTATCGAAGATGCCGACTGAAGTTTTAATGGACTTCAAAGGTGATATCCGTCTTATACGAGTTGCCATCACTCATGCCTCTACACGCAGTATGGACATGGACCTTGGGGAACAAACAGCGTTCACACAGGAATTTAAATTGCCAATGCACGACATGGGACAGGGGACCTATGAGGTTGAATGGCGAGGACTTGGGGCTGATGGTCATGCGTTAAATGGCACTTTCAGGTTCATTGTTGAATAACAATGCCCGATCTTTTTGGTCTGGCGGCCATCGTCACAAAATTCGCACTTTATATTGGTGTAATAACTGCATCAGGAACGGTCATGGCCACCCTAATATTTAAGCTAGATCGCACACGTGAACTGGCCGCCACATTTGGGGTTCTCGGTTTGTTTGCAACAATTCTTAGCTTTTCACTGCGCGGTGCCAATCTAACGGGCGACTTGAGCGGTATGACTGACCCCATGATGCTGAGCCTGTTATGGACCACACCTGTTGGAACTGCATTGGTGCTACGTCTTGTTGGTATTAATCTACTACTAGTAGGTCTCTTCTTGGGCCGTATCGGGGTGGGGGCGTCAGTTCTAGGTGGTATTATTGCACTATTTTCGTTTACTCAGATTGGACACATTTCTGGTAATGAGTCTGCTCTCATGGATGCTGCATTAATGTTGCACCTGCTGGCAGTTGCTCTTTGGATTGGAGTTCTAACGCCACTGTATCGCTTGGCTTCGTCATCCACCACATATGTATCTGCAGCGGATGTCGGGCATCGATTTGGCGTTGTTGCGTCCGTTACCGTTCCCATGTTGATCATCATGGGTGGTTATATGGGCTACCAACTTGTAGGGTCGTTTACTGCACTTATTGAAACTGGTTACGGGCAGGCTTTAATCATTAAGATACTTTTATTCAGTGGCCTTTTAGGACTTGCTGCTGCTAACAAACTTCGGTTCATACCGGCTCTCCGTTTAGGTGATCCAGTCGCCGCAAGTCATCTTTCTAAGTCGATATTCGTTGAATGGTTCGTCATCCTTGCC
>JAPKEA010000028.1 GCA_028822275.1 Planktomarina sp.
CAAGAGCAAAGATTAAGCTTGCTACAACATATCTTAACGTAACTAATTTTTGGGGTATCTGCCCGTCTGCAGGTGAACCATGCAAAAGGAATAACAGCCCAGGCATGAAAAACATAACGCTCGAAAAAACAAGCCCGATGCCTGCTGCGATTGTTAAAGTTAACTTCGGAGTCATGTCTTTTCCTTTTTATTAAATTAATAACGTATTTGAAAAAAGTAGCATTCGAAAAGCAACACCAACTAAATTATTTTTCCAATACATGCTATTGTCTTGAGAATAATCATTTTTATGCCCTTGTTACAGTTTGTATATCTGCTTGAGCCAAGGTTATCAACATTCAGACCCCGATAATGGCAGGGCCTAAGCTTAAATTAAAAACAGCCCGACACGTTATAATTATTGCTCCTGATCGAACTCCGACACTCTATTGCATAATATAATTAAATTTTCAGTATTAGATGACCATGATGCTGTAAATGTCATAACAAAAAAATTCAAAAATCGTATTTACAGCCCGCTCACGCTTGATACAGTATTAATTGCTAACTTTCCTTTTAATAAGCTTATACGTTTTAGCTCTACTGCGCTCACGAGTGACCATATTTGTCGGATCTAATTCGATCGCGAGCGCATATTTTTTTCAATTTCCATTATGATTTTTTCGACCCCAAACTACGGGGCAATATACTCAAATTTCACAAAGAGATCCAAACATTTTCAGAGACGGAAAAGTCTCTTATGGTTTTAATCAGCGAGTCAAAAACCCAAACTCAATCATTCGATTTATTGGAAAAATATCGAAGCGTTCATCGACCTTGCCTTTAGCCCATATTAAATCAGGGTGGGTCCAACCCGAACTATAAGGACGGCGCAATAACTCCGATGTTGGAGGACCGATTTGCGTTGCAAATTCCCAGTCAAGAAATGCGACATGACCGCTGCAAACTATAAGATTATCAGGTTTCAGGTCGCATAATACGATACCAGCCTTATGAAGTAATGCCAAATTTTTTAAAACAGCATAAGCCGCAGTTGGCTCTTCAACAAAGGGTGTATCTCCCTCTATATATTTCAGCAGTAAGCTATTATTAGACCAAGAAACAACTCTGTCAGTGAACAAAGAAAGATAAGTTTTTTCATTTAATAGGCCGGCACGTTCAAGGTCATTCGACGCAAGTTTCAACACGAAGTTGCTTCCGTCACTATGTACATGGAAGGTTCGACGCCCCATTTTTTTTTCGATAAAACAAGTTTGCGGTAAAAGCGCTTTCATCGCGTGTTCAACGCCATGCTTCATTACCATATATTCCAAAGCTGTTTCAGCAATAATCATGAAGATTTTTTCATACAGCACTCCTAACAAACAGCTTAGTGACTTGCCACGGATTACGTGTATCGGAATGCAAGCTCTCAACCCTATTCCAAAACACTGGTTTTCAAAATACCGACACGCGTTTAGATGTTCCACCGAGGCCTGCTCTGTAGGCGCGACCAGACATAGTTTTGTTAAAACAAGCTCTCCGTAAGTTGAAACCGCTTAAAGAAGGCTGGATCAAAGGGACTAAACTTGGCAGGCGCATCAAATTGTAACGATACTATATTTTCACCGGCGCTTATTTTGGTTTCGGAAATGCCTAAAGATGGATTCAAACTGCTACTACCAAACTGAGCAAGACGGAACCAGGACCATGCACCAGAGAAACTTCTTTCCAGCATCGGATAGGAGCGTTTGTAGACACTTAACTCCATATCACTGTCTTGTAGGCCAACCATTGGCCACGTTTGATCTGTCCAGAGAACCGGACCATGCGCATAATTAAGAATTGTAATACCTGATTTAATGACCGCTCTACTTAATTCAGCCCCCATATAGCCAACTCGAAGTCTGAAATTTATATTTGCTTTGCCATCTGTAAACATTCCAACCGTTATTTCTCTGGCGTATCCGAACATTTCAATTGCGTCTGAAGAAGGTCCAATCTTACCGCGTGACAAGAATGTTGATTTCTCTGATAGGCGGCCGTCTTTTTCTTCAAATTTTTCTAAGTAAAGGGTTCGAAAGTTTGCCATCGCACTTTCGGGGCCAAATAACGCCGTGAAATCTAGTAAAGACAAGTCTACTGGGCTCGTCAGAACAAATGGAAAGGTTGTAGATAACGCATCGGAATAAGGTCGGTAAATCAATTTACGCCATTGATCATTAATGTGACTTTTAACGAACGCCATCGCTGACGAGTCTAACTTAGCTGATAAAGACGTTCCATAGTTATTAATAATTTGGATTCGAGAGCGCTGAGCGAAATCATTTAAAATCGCCAGAGGTGTGCCAGTACTCGCAGACTTGTATTGATCAAAAATGAATTCTTCTGGACCATTTGGAGCAGAGACAGCGGCATCCATCCACAGCTTCACCTCAGTTGTGTATTGCAGCAATATATCAAACTGAGTGAGATTCTGACCGTCCACCTCCGTAGTTGAAAGATAATCAGAAAAAGCAGCCCGAATTTTGCGAGCCGATTGTGATTGTTGTGAGTTTTTAAACTTTTTTTGTTCACTGAGCGCCTCTATTTTATCGGTTTTCTGCTCAGAAACTTCATCATCACCGGCCTTCTCATCTCCCGCGCCCGTGGTTTCCAGTGTATCAGGAATATGAGTTGCTTCTCGTATCTCAACGAGCAGCATACTAACAGGATTTGCAGTCTCATCAGAAAGCGCCTTCACAAGAATATGAGCTTCTTCCCAGTTAGAAGGTTTGCGTAGAGTGAGCGAGGACACAAAATTCGTCCAATGTGATATGTAATCATTCGTATAAAGTTCACCAACCCGACGCACGAGACTATTCTTTTCTTCAGCCTTTAACTCTCCTACGAGAAGTTCATAATCTTCAATATACTCATTCAAGGTGGGCATGTCTCCATCAAGATAAATGGAATTAAAGCCTTTTCTAGTGAACGCCGTTGGCAAGTTATAGGTTTCGCTATTTGGCAGATCCTCGAATATTTGTTCAAAACGCGGGCCAAGCCTTTGAACTAAATCAACAACCGGAGGATCAGTAACTGCTTTGCGTAGCAACAATTGATACAACATATCAGCTACGTTTAGGCTTGAAATAGATCTTAAAACAACTTCGTTAAGCTCTTTGTTTCGAAGTTTTAAAGGCGTATTCAATGCAAACAAATCATCCAAAGTTCCCTGTAAAGCAATCGTAAACTCAGGAGATATATGCCCTTCATCGGCAAACGATCTTATAAAGTATCCGGCTATTTCAGTCTTATTCACCTCTTGATCGCCGTAAAATTTAAGATCCAGCAACGCCAAAGAAAAAAGTGTGACTTCATCTTCCAATTCATTAAAGGCAAATAGATCGCGCTCCATGTAATCCGCCAACGAACGCTGATACCCTTCCACTAATTCTTGGTGGTAAAAATGCGTATAGTTTTTCTCAAGTGATCCTTTGGGAAACCAACGCGGGATAATATCATAAGGTAAATCGTTGTACTGGTCGATACCTTCGCGCAATTTCTGCAGTGCAAAAATACGTGAGGTTAAAGCATCTGATTCCAGCTCAGCAAAAGCAATATCCTGATAGTATTGTACGAAACGAGCCTCCATGTCTTTGTTGACCAAGTTGTAGCTGTGCAAATTCAAAATTACGCCTGTTGTAAAGATTACTATCACACCGAAGAACACTGCCACTTCAACCATCCCCCTGGCAGCCTGTTGAACAGTTCTTTTGCGATTTGGAGCCACGGCGAATGCTTCTTTGTGATAAGATGTAGCAAGAGCACTGGCGTGCCTAGATGTCACACGACCTTCAGGTTTATCCACTCCAATTAATGTCTCGCTATTAAAAAATTTCTGGCTGTTGAAACGTCCGAGAAGATCAGCTGACTGGGTGTCATTGGCAGTTCCAACAAAGGCAATACTGCTTAGTAATAAATGCTCCTGCCTTGGAGGTAACGGACTCAACACCTGTTTCAAAATAGGTTGAATTTGAGTGGAAATCACCTGCAGTTGGAGTGGTGCATTTACCAGTGATGTACAAAAATCTGATGATAATTGTTTGGAAAGGCTTCCAACCTGCATGCGCTCAAGTCTACAAATCATGTCCGAGAACAGGTCATGCGTGGACTTTACTGGATCTTCTGTTGCATTTTTTAAAAAGCCTCCAAGCACACGTTTTTCACTTATGCTTTCAGTAAGAATTGCTGCGCGCACCAAATCTTTATTCTGCTCTAAGCCTGTAAGTCCTATATGGATTGGGGCATCAATTTGGCATTCTTCAACCATCCGATTCAAAATTAAATTAACGGAAGAAACACGATCTCGCTCTTTGTATTCTAGATCCGCCAAATGAGCCAAATTCATTTCAATAAAAAATGCATTGAAAGGTATCGTGGGCCTTTGACTTCTTAAGGTTTTACTTAGTGCTCCAATCACGTCGAGTGAAGGTTCGTGACCCGCTTCGGTATCGATACGGTAGGCAACCGCTGTTTGGGAGACCCACGTGCTAACTGATGAGCCTTTAAAACTAACTGAACTATCTAAAAGGCTGTAGCCAAGCTCCGACATTATAGATGAATTTTCGCTTGGAGACAGCGTTAAGAAAATGTTCCATGGCACCTTAATTGAACGACTGTCTAACTTTTTGGCGCGTTTGCGCGCCTCTTTTGCTTGACGATCTATGGCACGAGACATCGCTGTTTTTGCTTCTTCTTCTTCTGCGCTCTCTGCATCCTTAGGCAACCACAACTTCTTTCGGAACTTATAAGCCACCACAATGACAACAAGGACCAGCAGCAGAAGAACACCTATAGCGATATAGATCCATGTGCTGGCACTCGGCACAAAATTTCTTGCTGCCAATAAACCTGAGAAAAGGAACCCAGCAATTATGATAAAAGCATAAATCAATATCCGCCCTTTAAGGGCGTTTAACATAAAAACAACATCATTCATTAGCTTGTATTACCGTGGTTTCCGTGATGCTCGAGTAAACATATACCGGTGGTTTCACTTTTTTAGCATTGCTACTTAAAGCCTCAATACTTGCTTGACTTCGTAGATATTCCATCCAGCCAACCGAGACCACAAGAACATCAAAGGTTAATATAATTACAAACGCTATCGAAGCCTTACGCCAAAAAGATACTCGTTGAGCGGGCGGGCGCCTCTTTTGGGTCGACCTTCCATAAATTTCCGGTACCGGCTGGCTTTTTTCTACAGCTAAAACACTTTCTAAACGATGAATTAAACGGTCGCGGTCTTTTTCTTGCCCGCTAACATATTTGCCGCGATATCCTAATTTTAAGAAAATATAGATCAAATTTAGGAGACCTTGCAGTGATTTAGGCTGCATAAGCGCACGCTCTGCGATGTTATAAAAGCGGTCCCCACCATCCCGAAATCCAAACAAATCTGCAACAAGCGTGAGGTTTTCCCAAGCACTGCTTCGCCCCCATGGGCTGCTTAAAATGGCTTCGTCAATCACGATAGCAAAAAGAAGGCAAAGATTTTCTGCAACAGAGGGCGGGTAATCCAATCTGACTACACGATATTTAAGATCAATTATGCTTCGAGAAATTTCCGCACGCACAAGGTTTAGGTCATCAGTTTCTACAATTCGCCCAACAGTTCCACACAAAGCTAGTAAATCACTGGATACATTTACGAGTTCGTTTTCAGAGCTCTGATAATGTTGCAAAGCCAAATCTATATTTTGAAGTGCGGCTTCACTTAAATGGAACATTGGCGCCACAGCGCCGCCTTCGGCTAAGCCGTCTGAAGTCAACGTAAGTGTGGTAACTGGGGAAGTTTGCTGGGCCATAATTATCCAAGCATGTAAAGAGTGGCAGTCATAGTGTGAATCCTATCATCAACATGAATTGCGAGCGCTTCCTTTTTCTCTACAAAACTTTGCCAATGAATAGATCCCGTATCGATGGCAAAAAAGGCTGCATCAGCCTTATCGCGCAATTCGCTGGGAGCGTTTCCAAGACTTTTTAGCGCTACACCCGGAAGACCTCTTTTGACGAGTTCAGGCATAGCAGAAATACCCGCAAGCTTACATGCTGACGGGACAATTTCTGATAAACTTGCCGCACCTTCTGGACCTGAAACTGATAGAATTGGACGCCGGTCCTCCGAAAGTAGTCGAGGTTGAATAACAAGTCTGAGCAGACGGCGTTTGCCAAACAGTTCATCATTCCATGGTAGGGCTAGAACTGATGATTTTGTCTGTAAAGTCAACTGTCTTCTCAATTGTGAGAAAACTAACGCGAAGCTTTTTCCAACATCACTGGGATCATACACAAAGCTTTGGTCAGTTGTCTTCGCATCATTGGCATTCAAAGAAACTGTCAGTTCACCTAAGAGACTATGCAACCGACGAGAAGAAATATAAGGATGCATCGCCACATTTTGCAGGGTGAAAATAGCTTTGTTTAATATTTGAAGCTCTAATTTCTCATCAAGAAAGCTACTTGTGCTTTGTGTTTGCATAGCAACTTCAATCCGCCCAGCGGTGTTTGTAGCCCTAGCACGCGCAAGTGACAAAACATCATCTAGGCGGTCTACAAGAATATCAGAGGCAACTAATGACAAACATGGCGGAATAAAGCTTTTGTCGAAAACAATCTTACCTTCCATTGTTTTCTCCAGAATTCGTCCCAGTGGTAAAACCGAGAACCCTGACAAATCTGCACCTTCAAGAAGTAGGCAAGCGCCGAAAGAAGCAGTTTCGGTCTCTAAAGGCTCATTTTCTGAATTTGAAATGTCGTGCAGCGTCTTTTGTTCGGAGAGTAGTCGATGCACTCCTCTGGTATCACCAACCTGAATGGCGCCGCGCCGTGCCAATGGCACCCCAAAAAAAACTTTAGAGTCTACGGTACCATCTGGACAATCTAAAATCAGCTCTTGTGCCAGTTGGAAAAACGTTCGGTCAGGCAAAATACCAGCGGCATGCCGTACAGATAGTTTTCCAACCTTCAACTGCTCTTCATTAATTTCCAGCACTGAGAAACCACAGTCATTTCCTTGAATATCAATCTGTGCCAGCTCATCGGCGTAGGACGTCATCGTCAGTTCCAAATGTTGAAAGTGCTGGGGCGCAATAAACATTCCCTCTGACCAAACAATTTTATTAATGTCGCTCATTAAT
Organism: Planktomarina sp.; assembly: GCA_028822275.1. Classification (GTDB taxonomy): domain Bacteria; phylum Pseudomonadota; class Alphaproteobacteria; order Rhodobacterales; family Rhodobacteraceae; genus Planktomarina. Next base: position 7,161 of record JAPKEA010000028.1, read on the forward strand.
CACCTCCAAACTTGACAGCTTTTTTTAGAAATTTAAAGAAGCCAGAACTTTCCTGCTCCACAACGGGGGGAACACCACGCCGGTTTTTAATATCGACTCCCGATTCTATCACTGTAACCGTGATGCCAGCATCCAATATTGAAGAGTTAATAGGAGCAACTACATTGTAATTCTGCTGCTCGTAATCGGCAAATTCAGCGAAGACACCCAAATAATAGGCATCCTTAACCAGATCGATCGATACTGTTCGACTTTCCCCTGGATAAATTGGTGACAGACTCCGTTTATCTAGAACCACTCCAGCCAGGGCTTTGGTGTCGTTGAATATGTTCCAGAACCCGGCTGATTCAAACTCTGATCTGTTGGACAATTGGTACAAACGTATCACTACAGGATTAACTTGGCCGTTGTATCTGTTCACGTTTGACCCTGCGGTTAATGTTAACGATTTATTTACGGGTGTTGGATCTATCTTTTCCTCCGAGCACGAAGCCAACAAAAGGCAGCTTATAGCTGCAAAAGCAATCCATCTGACTGATGTTTGACTAGTCATCTCTTTCGCATCTCCTCGGCAATAAATGCTTTAAAAATACGAGCATATTCTCCATTAGCCTTACGTCGAGCAAATATCCGGCAATGGATATTCCAGAAACGTTTTTTAGTGCGTGAAAACGGCCCCAAAAACTCGCTGTATTCTGCCTTGAGGTTGTTCGGGTCAAATGTCTCTAGAAATCGTTCAATTGCAGCATCCATAGCGACTTCACGGTATTCCCGCTCTTTGGGTGCAAATGAGGATGGCAAATTGGCGCGCAACGGAGCACGTGGTTCGGGTATTTCAGGCTCGTCTAAAACTTCCATTTCAAAATGTGTAGGGTTCACGAGTTTATCCTGCCTTTTAATTGTATTATCAAAATCAACCACTTGATCTACCGCTCTTTCATTTATCGCAGGTCCTTCGGCAAATGGGTCAAACAATAGGTCGCTTTCCAAATCCTCAACACCTTGGATAAAAGGGGCTTGTTCAAATTCAGCAGGAAGTTCTGACAAGGAAACAGGATCGATTACACCTGAGCCATCACCATGAGAGGCGTTTTCAAAAGGATTTCCCGTAACTAATTTTTTTTCTTTTTTAGGTAGAATTGGACGCTCAGCACTTGGCATTTCAACCACACCGAACAGTAGCTCATAACCTTCTATCTTAAGCAAATCCCCATCTGCCAAAGTAACAGAAGCGCCTTTTAGTATTGGAGCACTATTTAATATAATCCCGTTAGTAGAAACGTCGCATATTTCTACGTGACCATTTTTTGCCTGCCTTAATTCTGCATGCCTTCGAGAAATCTTTGACGAACTATCGGGCAAAACCAAATCGCAATCAAATTCGCGTCCGATCGTTACAGGAAATTTTTCTGCGTAGAATTCACGGTGAGACAAGGTTTCACTATCAGGAATTTTAATTAGTTGGATACTAATTGTCATTTCTCTTTGACCTTACAAGAGTGCAAGTTAACATTAAACTGCGGAAGGAATTGTGGCCGGGCGGCGAGAAACGATTTAGAAAAATGAACCATATTTGACTGATTTTTATACTGTTTTTTTTCAAATCTATCTTGGCTTATCTTCTGCTCTTTCATGTAATGCTCAAATATCATTTCATACTCAAGAGCAACATCAATTTCTCCGTTTGCCAGCATCTTCAACAGAGCTAGGGCATCTCTCGGTTTTTTGTGGACATTAAATTTCTTTTTTTTCAGATTATACCACTTGCTTGTGGCGAACTTTGCGCCGTAGCGCGCAGACAATTTGTAATCCGGATCATTTGGATCAATATCAGAGCCTTTCGACATAAACCAAGTCAGACTTTCCGTAATGACAGGATCAGAAGGCGTTGCGTATTTGGCGCGGCTACCATTTGGTGATCCAACAAAAAAACCAGACATCTCATTATTTTGTGTCATCAATTGAGCTTTTTTCCAGTCCATCATATGAATTTCATAGTCAACATCCATGACATCCAACGCACAGCTAACGCGACGCATTGCAATCCCAACAATCTTACCATCTTTTATCATGTGGTAGGGAGGCAGATTTTGAGTGGCAAGACGAACCACATCCTTATATTGCGCCTGCCCCGCAGGGGCCAGGAACAATACAAGAGCTATGGCCGCAACCAGAGTGTTTATTTTAACCCATTTCAAGGGTCACCTCCGAGCCATCATGGCCTACCAGGATGGTCGACAAATCAAGGCCATTAATTACCCTTTCAATGCATGTTTCAGCCAGCTTCGGCAAGAAATTTTTGTTGATAATGGCCTCGAGAGCTCGGCCGCCACTAAGCGGATCATTATTGGCATTAACAACATAATCGACGAAGCTTTGATCCCAGCTAAGCTCAGCATCATATTGAGCCTTTATCCGTTTTTTGATTCTATTCAGGTGTATCTCTGTAAGTTTACCGCCCACCTCTGAATTCAATGGGTGATATGCTATCACCTCGGTACGTCCCAGAAAAGCAGGACTAAAGTGGTTCAAAAGCAGCGGGCGAAGATGCTCTGTGACCGCCTCGGGGGTCGGATATTCTTCGCAGGAATCTACATAGTTTCGGATGTCTTCGCCACCCGCATTAGACGTCATAATAATGATCGTATTTCGAAAATCTACAACCGTCCCTTCACTATCGCTTATGTGACCCTTGTCGAATATTTGGAAGAAAATATCATGAATTTCTGGATGTGCCTTTTCCATTTCATCAAGTAAAAGAACGCTGTAAGGCTTATGACGAATGGCTTCGGTAAGAACACCACCTTTCCCGTAACCTACATAGCCTGCAGCGGCTCCAAGCAACATCGAGGACTTATGAGCCTCTTTAAACTCCGTCATGTTAATCGTTGTTACAGCATCTTCTCCACCAAAAACTTGTTCTGCAATCGCAAGTGCGGTTTCTGTTTTGCCCACACCTGATGGACCGCACATCAAAAATACACCAATCGGTTTTCGAGTATCTGTGAGACCAGCGCGACTGATTTTTAGCGATCGTGCGATCGCAGCAATGGCAGCATCTTGTCCGAGAACTCTGGTTTTTAAAGTGTCCTCCAAAGCCAACAAGCGTTGGGCCTCACTACTTTCTAAATTGCTGACCGGCACGCCAGTCCAATCTGAGACAACAGCACCGATAGTTGCTGCGGTTACCCAAGGGAAAACAAATTCATCTTTATGATCAACCCCAACTACTGGTACGTCAACGGCCTCTTGATCATCTTCTAAGGCGGCATGAGCTGCTGCAAGCCTGCCTGCCACAAGTTCTTTTTCGTCAGTCCATGTGTCTATTTGGGAGGCTAAATCAGACTTCAGCCTTTTAATACTGATCTTCATTTCTGACCCGTCAAAATTATCGTGGCCAAATTGTTTAGAATCCTTGGTTGCGCGCTCTAGCTCTGCCTCAGCAAAGCGTAACTGCTCTTCTAGATACTCAATCTGCTGCGGTCGACTGTGCTGAGACAACGCAACGCGAGCGCAAGCTGTATCCATAAGGCTAATCGCTTTGTCGGGCAGACGGCGCGCCGGCATAAACCGAACAGAAAGATTCACGGCTGCTTTGATAGCCTCCTCCTGCACAAGAACATTATGGTGTTCAGATAGACTATCTGAAACCGCCCGCAGGATGTTAATGGCGGCATCTGGCTTTGGCTCATCCACATTAATCGATTGGAAACGGCGGGATAAAGCGGGATCCTTTTCAAAGTATTTCTTATATTCTGCAAAGGTTGTTGCCGCTATGGTTCGAAACTCTCCTCTTGCAAGAGCCGGTTTTAGAAGGTTTGCTGCGTCATTCTGCCCTTCTGCACCTCCAGCACCTATCATTGTGTGAGCTTCATCAATGAACATAAGAATTGGTGTTTCCGATGACCGTACTTCGCGAAGAACATTTTTCAGACGTTCTTCGAATTCCCCTTTTACGCTGGCACCCGCCTGCAGCAGCCCCATATCCAAACTGAGCAATTCAGCTCCCTTCAATTGCTCTGGCACATCCTCAGCAACAATTTTATGCGCTAGGCCTTCAACAATAGCAGTTTTACCAACACCTGGCTGTCCCAAAAGCATTGGGTTGTTTTGACGTTTACGAAGTAGCACATCCAGTGCTTTGGATATTTCTTCAGTTCGGCCTAAGACAGGATCTAATTCGCCCTGTCTGGCCTGCTCCGTCAAATTAACAGTAAATTGTGCCAGCGCGCCTTGCCCAGCCGCTCCTTTGACTTTAGCGCCTGCCTGAGGTGCAGAAGATCCCAATGCAGTAGTGACCTCGACACCTGTACCGCACTCTACAGCGTAATCGCGCAGTGCGTCAGTTGATACAGATGACAAGGACTTAAGCAAGTCAGTGTTTATTCCTAAGTCGCTCGGTTGTAGTACCGTCAGTATTAACACTTCAGGAGTTATAGCGTTATGACCTAGGTCAACAGACGCTATCAGCCACGCTCTTTCTAGAAATTTGTATACGGACCCAGAAATTGTTGGACGCACATCTGCACCGCCCAAACCATACGGCATTTTTCCTTCTAACTCTGTTTGTAAACTGCTTAAAACTACTCGTTGTTTTTCGAGATGTGACTGCAGGCTTCCGTCACCACCAAAAATCGTATGGAATAACCAGTGAGATGTTTCAACTGTTGGAGACTTGCGCTTAACAGCCTCACCTACTGCGTTTTCCAATGCAATCTTAAGCTGAGGTGAAAGTTTCTTAACTAGATTAGCCAATTGTGCCATTATTACAGACTCCTAATTTTTAATGAGACCCAACCAATGGGTTTATTTCGATACGAATTTCTTGAGCCGGGTTTAGTTTGGGGCACAAGCAATTGTATGATCCCAACTGATCAGCCCGGGCTTTACGGGCCGAAATGCGAGGAGCATCAACTATTCCGCGTGGGATCAACGCAAAAACTTTAAATTTGGTATTGTCACGAAAAAAGGTTTTTAAAATTTGCCAAAGGCCAGAGATCAACTGCTCATCAAGTTTCAGAAGTATGAAACCATTGCGATCCGAACATGTAATGTCTATCTCAATCCTACCTTGGGCAATCGAACCTTTTTCTCCCAAAATTGTGCCCATGCCCAACGCATTATTTTGGCCGGATTTGCCAATCCGGGTTTGGGCACTTACCTCAATGTCACGCTTCGTGTCAAAACGGGCTGAAATAGAAACCTTTCGATTTGTCCACCACTGGACAACTCGATTTAACTCATTTAAATTTCTACTTCGCGAGAGCAAAGCTGGTACTATTTTAAGAAGATCCTCATTCGACACTCTACCTCCCAGACGAGCAAAGTGTGAAAGAAACCGGTTCTCTTTACCTGGCTTATCGGCTTCGGTGACTAGCATAGTTTCAGATTCTGTTCGCAACCATAGTTTGATCAGGCGACGGTCAAATAGCCCCATAAAATCATAAAGCGAACTGTCACCGCTATGAAGCGAGCGATATAGTTGTTCCAGAATATAATCGGGAAGACCGCCGTCTATGCTGCGAATAAGTTCAAAAACCAAGGCAGGCTCTTCATCAAAATCCTTGGGCGTTATACTACCATTCTCACCAGCGCAGGTACGACCGTGTGGAAATGGATCAATCCGATCGGCTAATATAGCGTTCTCAAAGGATACATCTCCAATCCTATGACCTTGCACAAGTTGCAAATCTTGTAAGTTACCTGCCCGTGGCTCCATAATCATGTTCCCAACTGGCTTCCATGACGGCGCGGAAATTGTACAATAGGAACCGTTTCACCGCGGGCACGCACGCGGAGTTCAACAAATCTATCGTAGCTAACGAACGCTGCAAGAAAATCATCAAGTACTCTGGCGAAAATAAACGAGGGATAGGGTAGTAAATCGACATCTATTACCACCTCAACTATTGTTCCGGCCGCCAAAATCATGTTTTTGCCTATCCGCACTGGTGCAATTGCCTCACTGTGCAAGACTTCTGTGATCCCTTCAGCCGCACCAGAGTGGCCAGTAGGCGAACTAATATTAAGCGCTTCACGCAATGCTTGCACCGAGCTAGCTGCATCCAAAATAGCACCAAAATTACCGTTTATTAGCGATAAAATTTTCCACTGCCACGCCGTATTTTCCGGGACGACCACGCTGGCTGTGGGTTCCGCTAGAAAGTAAAACTCTACGCCGGTCAGCGGTCCCAATTCCACCCGAGCAAGATCACCGGGCCGCGGCACCATCCCACCAGAGCCGTTCGAGCAAAGCAAATCAGCGATAAAATCAATTGATTTTGGTTGCCCATCTTTGACCGAGAAGCTGATTTCACGCCGGCTTTTGTCCCACTGACCGAACAGGTGCCGTTCGTGCCAACGAATTTCAGATTGAGTTACTTGCCTTTGGGGATCGGTCATCTCACTAAGTTTAAACTCACCGTCTGATGTAATCTTATGTACAGTTTCAATACGCAAAACATTTGTTTTAGATTTTGTCTGTGAAATAGGTGATACAGGTACGCGATCACGAGCAAAGTCATAACGACAAGGCTGAGAGGACGACGTAAACAAATTAATACAGGGAACTACATTCATCAAAAAATCTTCTTTTTCAATCTGTCCCATTTCAGAGATTGATTGAGCTCCAGCAAAGAACCTGATTTCTATTAGTGGCCCGTCAGGCAACGCCTCCTGCAGGTTTGATAGGGTGAAAAAAGAACCTTTATCTGGATAGCAGAGGTAATCCCTCAGCAGTTCCATTCCAGGCGGCTGTGTAAGAAATGTTGGCAGAATGTTAGCGTCGCTAAGGCATAACGTGGGCACAAGCTGACCCACTGGCAAGGAAGTGCCGGTATCCTGAGCGTCAGCAGCTATACTAATGCCCTTTAAAGGTCCTGCAAAAAAATTGCAGATCCTATTCTTACGAAAAGAATTTTCGGTGACATAAAACTCAAATGCATTATCCAAAATCGCTTTAAGGGACGCTTCCCTGTCAGTACTTCCTACCGTAATACAAATTGCAACCTCTGCACCCTTCGCTTCCCTTGGGACTTCAAAGCGAAACGGTGCATTTTCTATTTTGACCTTCTCGATAGAGGCTGGAACCAAGGTTACGTCTCGCGCCACAGAGTACTTACAAAATGGTGAGCCATCCTTATCGAAGTAAACTGCCGTTCCCCGCTCTAGTTTCGTTCTTTTCTCCAACATCTCTGCAGAAGGTGCCAAAGTTGCATAACTCGGCGCTCCAAGCATAAAACCAGGACACATCATACGTAACAAATCTAATGAAATCTCGGGACGTGACCCATCCAATCTCTGGTTTAGCCGCGCAGCTATCAATGCGAAACTATCGGCAATACGTTGTAAATCTGGGTCTTGACTTCGCCCGGCTGAAATCTGTAGCTGACTAGCTTTTTGCGGGTGGGTACGCTCGAACTCGCCTAATGCGCGATGCATATACGCAAGTTCGCTCTCATAATATTGAAGAAACTCGTTCATATCTTGCTATTTTCTTCAATTTTTTGATCAAGCAAAGATAAGCACGTCTCTAGATTTAACTCAGTCATCGCACCGTCAATGATCACTTCAGCATCGATATCAAATTCAACCAGATTTCCAGCTTTATCTTCCTTCATGGTGATTTTCTTTACCCTGCCTAACCGTGGTTCGAAGCGTTCAAGCTTTTGCCTTAGAATACGTACTATCGATTGCTGCCTTTCTTGATCATTAACTGCCAAGTTCATGAATACACCATAGCAGAGGTTGCTCGATTGGACATTTTCTAATGCCGATTTAACTGCAGGCCCGGGGGCAACTGCTTGCATTAAATAATCCACATGACTACCAATAGTGCTAAAAGGACTGGTGGTATTTGTTGGCAGTAAGAATGCTTCTGAAAAGCTCATAAAATCAACCCTTTTCAGCCTGTGCCTAGCGAAGTAGACAGATTAATTTCCGTTATAGAATGGTCGATCTGATACTGCGGCTTGACTAATATTTCGCAGGTAAATCGCGCCGAACCTCCTGGGGCCTCTGAAACGCGAACCTGAGCATCTTCGAGAGGGTAACTAGCCATAACTTCAGCGGAAGCTTGGCCAACATTTGAACAATACTTTTTCAACCACGTTTGAAGAATTAACTCGCATTCACTTGGAGTTTTTATCTGACCAATCAACCCACGAAGCTGCACTTTTAAATAATGAACCAAACGACATGCAATCAAAACTGATTGAATTTGCATGACAATCTCTTGTGTAGGATTAAACTTACAATCTCCTACAGAGCGATTACCAATAAAATAGCAAGCGCCCGATTTTGTACTTTCGCACATAGGTATGAAACCTGCCTCAGACAAGAACTGTCCTGTCTCCAGGGTTGCTCTGGTTAGGCCACAAAACCTATTATTTGTCCCGTTAGGTCTTAATGATGTTAGAGGTTCCACAACTGCGCCCACACCAGATTGATCACTAATCAACTTTAGAAACCCAAACCATGCAATACGGTTAAACTCAGCAACCACAGTCTGAAGGAAAGCGTAGCCTCCATTTGCCCACAAC
>JAPKEA010000354.1 GCA_028822275.1 Planktomarina sp.
AGCATTTCGCCTCTTGTGGCATCAACTTTACGACAAGATGGATATGGTTGGACATCACAGCATAACTACAAATATCGGTGGCAAAGAGTGACGACAAAATACGAATTCGATTTTCGATCCACTGTCGACGGTGCTCGTAGTTTTTACCGGAATGAGCATCAATACCACACAGGTAACTGCGACGTACACAGCGGGAAACAACATGGTAATACGGAGTGTCTTCAACTGAGACAATCTGTTTTCTGGGTAGGGTCATCGTAATTTCCTTTAACGACTGAGGTATATCCTTATTTTCTTGATATTTGATGCTAAGAGGGTAATGGTATATTGTCAAATGAAGAGTGCCTGTCTAATGTCATTTCGGAAAAAGTTTTACCGTGTGGCAATGATGATTTTATTGGCAAACTGTTTGTTGCGTTATCTAGGGCAAGGGCGACCATTTAAAGGGTAGCGTCCCCTTTAATTCGAGCGCTAATTAGACATTTGCATCTCACCAGTATAAGACCCATCAAGACAGACCCAAAAATGAAAAGTAGTGATGAAAAATACGTTAGCTGAAGGGGCGCTTATATGAATAACAGTGCAGCAAAAAACGCGATTAATTGCAGCGTGTTAATCAACACCGTTGCCCTGTGTAGCATATCAAATTTTGATTTTTGATCATTGTCTGACGCTGTATTTGCCATTGGCATAAGCACTTGACGAGAAATCAAAAAACCGACTAACGAGCCGCCTCCAATCATTGCGTGAAGGTTATCGCCTATCAACAACGAGACGACTAAATACAGTAGAGTTAAGAGGCTAAAATACAGATAGTAGAAAGGAAAAAAAGCGCGGATAAAAGGCCGCGCCACGTCTATCTTTATTTTGATAAAAACCAAGGGTGCAAACAAGACCTGAAATGTGACCATTCCTCCAAATATGACGGATAGCAAAACCAATTGAAGTACATTAAGCATAAATAGAGTTCTCTTTCGTTGCAGGGGGTGCGTATATGATCGCTAGGGAGTGTAGTTAACATAAACACTCTTTCTCTTTCTGTAACATTACAGTGAACATCTACCGATCGCAATTATGCCGATCGCCAATTATTATAAATAGGCCAAACTCGCTCAGATTGGCTATTAATTACTCGCTATCGCTCTTTCGATTGCCTATGAGGGCACTGACAAGTTAACTCTCAATCTGCCAGTATTCAGCTCATGACCCAATCAAAAATGTACAAGCGCCATTGATTCCAGCCCGAAACCATTCAATATTCCGTCTGGCTTTACCGCCGATCCAACCTGAGTCGCCGTGACGTCGAAGACTTCATGGCGTAGCGGGGCATCACCGTCAGCTATGCAGCAATTCGCCTCTGGTGCAATAAGTTTGGTTCGAAATATGCTCAAGGGTTTAAGAAGAAAACACCAAGGTTATGGCGACACTTTTCTCATTGATGAGGTGTTCGTTAAGATCTATTAAAAGCAGCACTATCTTTGGAGAGCCGTGGACCAGGGCGGTGAAGTGGTTGATGTATACCTTCAGAAACGGCCCGACAAAAAGGCCGCAAAGCGCTTCTTCAAGTCCTTATTGCGTAAACACAAAGGCGAGCCACGCAAGATCGTCACCGATAAATTGCGGAGCTGCAACGTGGCTCATAGAGAATTGATGCCGGATACGGTTCACGATACAACCGAGTACGCCAACAGCGCGGCAGAGTTTCCTCACGAGCCCGCACGGGTGAGAAAGCGGGGCATGTGAAAGTTCAAGTCAGTGGAGCAAGCGCAGCGGTTTTTGGGTGCTCATGCGGCTGCGTATAATTTGTTCAATCTAGGGCGGCACTTAGTGTTGGCAGAAACCTATCGATATTTTCGGCTACGTGCTTTTGCGTCTTGGGAAAAGGCGCTGGAATATAGTAGCTAAAATAACGTTTTTCTCGATCTTGGTAGTTAACTTGTCAATACCTTTGATCTAGACAACTTGCCGGTCTACGGGCACCTTCCTGCTTCAATAAACTAAACAGTACCGGCAAACTGTACTACTATTGAAGGCTGTCAGAGGATAGAAATTAGAACATCGAACTTTTAGGTTTCTTAGAGCAACTGGAGGAAATGCTCGATGAATTGCGACTCCCTGTGTCACGTCTATTAACCAAACGTTGTGATCTTTAAATACTCTTCCAAATTATTCTCAATCCATTCGAGGGTTTCAGTTTTATTTTCCTGCCATTCCGAACGCCTCAAAATCCCAACTAACCCATGAACAGATGCCCAAACATTGTAGGCTTTTCTCATTACCTCATTTTCAGAGTTGTTAGGCATAAAAGATTTCACTCCCTCAACTAATCCGCTAAAGGATTCATTTGATGCAACTTCTAAATCTGGATACAGAGACATGTCTATATCAGTAGTATGTCCAAACATTAAATCATAAATATGCGGGTACTCTATCCCAAACCTTACGTAGTTCGCCCCATAAGCAATAAAATTATTACCCACATTTACATTTTTACTGCCTTTGTATATTAGTTGAAAACCTCTGAGCATCAATACAGCTTTGAGATCATTTTTGTTTTTGAAATGTCTATAAAAGGCTGTATTTGAAACTCCAGCTTTCTGCGCAACCCTTCGCATATTAACTTTTTGCCATGACTCTGCGACGCAAATTTTCCACGCGATTTCAACAATTCGCTCTTTCAGACTTTCTTTGTGGTCGGCCATATAAAATTATGTGTACTTAGTAAACACTTTCCTATACTGTCTAGTTAACTTAGTAAACATTGTAACAAGAGTTTTAATATAATGGTAAAATACTTCTGTTTACTTTCGTTTCTTTTGTGTTCTTTTCAATTAAGAGCAGCCACATTGGAAGTTGAAATTAGTGGCATCACCAAAGAAGGTATACTGCATCTGGCGATTTACAGCTCGAAGGAAGTCTTTGAATCAGATAAAGGTGACAGACCTGGTCCACAACCTGGGATAATAGCCGGGTCTATAAAAAATGTTGGCACCGAAGTCTATAAAGAAACTTTTGAAATTCCCGCCGGGACATATGTGATCGGATATTATATTGATGTGAACGAGAACGAGAAGCTTGATACTAATTTTATTGGTATTCCAAAAGAAGAATATGGCTTCTCCAATAATGCACGAGGTACTTTTGGCCCTCCTAGCTTCGAGTCTGCTTCGTTCATTTTAGATTCGTACCGTAAACTGCTAATGGAGTTATGAGTGTGCCAATAATTTATATCCACGCTTTTTTTGCCCTCACAGCGGTTCCACTTGGTTTATATATTTTCTTCAAAAAAAAGGGAA
>JAPKEA010000355.1 GCA_028822275.1 Planktomarina sp.
CCCCCGGTAGTGGGATCGAGCGGAACAACGCCTGCGTATATGGGTGCTGCATTTTGTTGAATACATCTTCGATACGCCCAGTTTCAACTGCTTCTCCGGAATACATCACACAAATCCGGTCGCATGTTTCTAAGATTAATCCAAGATTGTGCGAGATAAACAACATAGACGTGCCGTATTTCTTACCTAAATCTTTCACCAATTTTACTACGGCGGCCTCCACTGTCACGTCCAACGCAGTTGTGGGCTCATCAAGAATCAACAGACTTGGTTTTGACATCAGCGCCATGGCAATCACGATGCGTTGCTGCTGGCCGCCAGAAAGCTGATGCGGGAAGGATTTCAGGATTCTCTCTGGATCAGGAAGTTTTACGTCCTCGACAACTTCCAAAGCCCTTGCATATGCGTCTGCTTTGTTGATCCCTTCATGGATCATTGGCACTTCCATCAATTGTTGACCAATTTTCATCGCTGGGTTGAGGGAGGCCATTGGCTCCTGATAAATCATGGCAATCTCAGAGCCACGGATCTCGCGTAATTCTTCTGGGCTCATAAGGTTAAGGTCACGGCCTTTGAATTTGATTGTTCCACCTACTACGCGGCCGTTAACGCCGAGATCTTGCATCACGCCAAGAGCTACTGTGGACTTACCGCATCCAGATTCGCCGACCAGTCCCATAGCCTCACCAGGTTGGACAGCGCAGCTAAAATCCATTACCGCAGGAATTTCGTTTAGCCGTGTGAAAAAGGAAATCGATAATTGGTCAATTTCAAGGATAGGACCATCATAGTCATACTTTACCATTAAATTAATCCCTCAGGCTTTCTTCACGTAGACCATCTGCCAGTAGATTGAGGCCCAGGACCAAACTCATCAGAGAGAAGGCTGGTACTAAAACAGGTGCTAGATAAACTGAGAGTAGTTTGCGCCCAGCATTGATGGTCGTACCCCAGTCCGGGCTCTCTGATTGCAGTCCTAAACCAAAAAAGCCAAGCGTGCCCAAAAGGATGGTAGCGTAGCCAATACGCAGACAGAAATCCACAATTAGTGGGCCGCGTACATTTGGTAAAATTTCCCAAAGCATGATATACCAAGGCCCTTCGCCACGAGTTTGCGCTGCGGCCACATAGTCGCGCGTCTTCACGTCTAAGGTCAGGCCCCTCACGATCCGGAAAACGGTAGGTGAGTTGACGAAGACCACTGATACGAAGACAACTAAAATCTCCGAGGGTACATCAAACAGATCTAAAATCTTTGGTAAGAGTGCTATTGTTGTTCCTACCTCAGAAACTAAACTTAGATACAGCCAAATAGCTATGATCATTATAATAGGAAACTGCAGGGTTAAAAAACTTGGCTTCAAACGATTTTTTGAATATTGCGCAACGCCTATAAAGATCACCGGAAACACAAATAATATCACCGCCAGATATTTTGGTAGGCCAGATTCAATGATTTCAGGAGTGACCAGAAGGAAAAAAAGTAAGATTACCGGAAAGGCTAAAACCATGTTTGATAGGAAGCTCAAAATTGTATCCAAACGTCCACCAAAATAGCCAGCTGGTAGGCCGAGAGTGATGCCAACCATAAAAGCAAAAATAGTAGCTGCCGGTGCGATAACGATGACAATTCCACTACCTACGACTGCACGGCTAAAGACATCGCGTGCAAGCGTGTCACCTCCAAAAAGGTAGTAGGGGTAGTCACCTGCTTCCGCACCGCGCAGTGGGATGCCAGGGTGCTTATTTTTCATCCCAGAAACTTGTCCCAATGGATCGTGGGTTGCAATTAGGTCGAAGCCTGCACCTAACAGAGCGGTAAAAACCCAAAATAGAACCAGTCCAAGGCCTACCATACCAATAGGACTATCAAATAACTTTCCATAAAGACCTAAGTTGCGCTTAAATTTTATGGATACTAAAAAAGTGATTATCAATGCAATCCAAGTGGGAGTTAGTTGTTTTGAGATTGCTCCAATTATGCCCATAGTTTCAGGCGCTACGAACAAGCCTATGATTAAGTAAATCGTAGAAAGCCCAATTGTTGAGTAGAATGATATCTGGACCAATTTGAAGATAAGGCTGGCGGAAATTTGAAACAGACCGAGCCCTGTGGCCAAGCCAATGATCAGGCAGACCAAAAAAGACAGCCATGCATTACCAAGCCCCAACATCGTAAATGGGGCCAGACCGGTGAGACTTAAAACCCATAGTGCAAGGCCAATTACGGCTGTGGGCCCCAACAGCGCGATCGATGCTGGTGTCGGGTTAATCAGGGTAGGTCCGTCTGCGCGCGAGAACCCTCGTGCGGCGGCGGCAACTACAAAGATAAAGCAAGCAGATAATGTAGTTAAGAAGAAAGGATCAATATACGCACCAAAGGTGCCGGTCCAGGTAAGATTTTGCATGGATCTGGTCTCCTTAAGTAATACGAATGCGTGGATTTAAGAAGACATAACCGACATCAGATATTAGCTGGGTTAACAGAACAACGACAACACCGACGACGGATACAGCAAGCAACAAATCGATATCATTATTGCTAGCCGCCTGCACTAGAACCCAGCCAAACCCTTTAAAATTAAACAAAACCTCAACAATGACCACACCGTTTAACAGCCATGGTATTTGTAGCATGATGACGGTGAACGGTGCAATTAACGCATTACGCAACGCATGCTTTAACACTATATTAGTAAAGCTGACGCCCTTGAGTCGGGCTGTGCGGATATATTGTGCGGTCATAACTTCAGCCATTGACGCGCGGGTCATGCGTGCAATGTAGCCCATGCCGTATATAGCAATGGTGAGCACGGGCAGCAGAAAATTTTCAAGAGTGGCGTGATCCATGGCTGAGGTCGCAGACCCTTTAAACCATTTTAAACCGACGGCGGAAGAGGTAAAAATGGCAATGAAAATTACCCCGGAGACATATTCTGGCGTGGCGGTAGTCACAATTGCTCCGGTGGATAAAGTGCGATCAAGGCGAGAGCCCTCTCGCATGCCTGCCATAATGCCAATAATTAAAGCGCCTGGGATCATCACCACCAAAACCCAAAACATCAATTTACCAGTAAGAGCAAGGCGTGTTGTTATTATCTTTAAGACTGGTTCTTTGAAGCGACTGGAAAAGCCCCAATCACCTTGAACAATGCCGCAATATTTTCCAGCATCTTCGAGTATAGCTCCATTATTTGAGCAGCGGCCACGGGTCTTGCCGTCAATACCCTCGATTACGTAGCCGGGCAAAACACCGAGCCATTCTCCATAGTTTTGCAGTTTACCTTGATTAA
>JAPKEA010000356.1 GCA_028822275.1 Planktomarina sp.
TTTGGCTGCAAGGGTATCCGATGTAACGCGGTTCTGCCCGGTTCAGTGCGTACAGACGCAATCGCTTGGAAAACACGCATTGAAAAAGATCCAAATATATTTGAGAAGCTTGGTCGATGGTATCCAGTGGGCCGTGTAGGAGAGCCAGAAGACATTGCCAAAGCGGTCTCTTTTCTTGGTTCAAACGAGGCAGAGTTTATTAGCGGCGTGGCGCTTCCAGTTGATGGTGGGTTACTGGCTGGCATGAATGTGATGATCGAAGATTTTATTTTAGAAGACTAGAAATTTTGTGACCCTGAGAAATTCTAAGACCTACCGAGCCGCAAACTTTGTTAGGAATTATTCATACATACGCCGAACACGTTTCCATCGGCTCTATCCAATTCAGAGGTGGTAAATTCTTTGAACATTCGCGCAGGAATTGATATTCATTTTTAGGTAAAGCAGCTAACCATAATCTATAATTCATACATCAGAAAAGCGTGTTTAAAGCGTTTCTAGAAAAACTTGAATCGGTATGGATTCCCAAAGTTGTTGTGTTGTGATTCACCTCCTCTGGCGCACTTTTGATTTTCCTTGTCCGTCTGGAAGACGGAGGGTTTAAACCAATTGGTGGAAACTAAATTTATTATCAGGCCAATGTATTCCAGTATTTAAAATTAACCAAAATTCGATTTAACTTCAGTCATATTGATGCCTGTCAACAGGAAATCTTCCCATGAGTTGGATCCAAAATCTGTGTCTCAGCCATTTTGTAGTACCTGGCGGCGTTTGCACAAAATAATTTGTATAAGTCTGATCCGCTCAGGTGTTTTAGTATTGTTTTGAAAGCTATGTAAGTACTGTCAAATGTTGCGTAAAGCGTTTCTACTGGGTGGTCGCTGGCCAACATGATGCGATCCGCCCCAAAACAGTCTACGCAAGTCAAAACAACCTGAGCAAGACTGTCCAGTGTCCATTGTTGATCGTAGGCGACCATGTCAGAAACTTTCAGAACAATGTTTGGAGCATTTGCCAGGCTGCACAGCCCATTTTTCCAGTCGTCGAATCCTGCCTGCGTTCGATCGATTGGAGCTCCGCAGTGGTTCAAAATGAACAGTGTCTGCGGAAAATCATTAGCTAACCGTAATGCCGCCCCAAACTGCCAAGGCATAATCAACAGATCGAACGAAAGATCATGGGTGGCCAGAATTTCCATCCCACGGCGCCAGTCAGGGTCATCCATCTGCTCAAATTCTGAGGCTGCCTTGCGGGACTTACTGAGAATCTCTCGGACGCCAGTTACCCGCGGATGCGCGGTGTAGCGATCCAAGAGGTTCGCAATGTTTGGCTTGGCCAGTTGAGCATGCGCGACGTAGCGTGCGGCCATCCAATCGGGTCGCTGAAGAGAATCCAGCCAAGTTATTTCATCAAAGGGATTGGCGGGGTCCCAACCCGCTTCTATATGGACTGTGGCAATAACATTGTATCCAACTGATGCTATAAGATATTGTTCTGGAAGCTGGTTGCGGGATAGTGCGCCGGTTTGGTTCTTATCGGCCGACAACCATGGGTGTGAACAGTTTGATAAGTCCCAAAGATGGTGGTGAGCGTCGATGATAGGCCCGCAATAATAACCGTTGGCGTCCTGAACTGAATTTGCAGCCATCATTCTAGTTTTGTCCAGCGTGATAGGTGGCAAGAGTATTGGCAAAGTCTAGCTTCAGCTCGCACTGAAACCTTGCGTATTTTTGGCGTGAAATCTGAAAATCGGTTTTGCCCCAAAGCAGGATAGTCTTGCGTGACCCTGATCTGACAAATTGTACTATCCATCTAAACGACTTGCATACTTGACGTAATAAGCTCCACATGTTGATGTCCTACTGTCGACAACCTTCAGTCTACCTTGGGCAAATATTAAAGTGAAGATCTATTAAATAAAATTACCGTCTGGCCAAATTGCCTTCGCTGTCAAGCAAAAGAAAAGGAAGCCAAAATTGGAAAAATCTAATGTTACAACTTCCACCTTAGACCTCCAGCAAACGTGGCCTCTGCCCAGCGTTATGCGCCCGATCACAATAGTTGGCGCAGGCGATATTGTGAAAACTGCGCATCTACCTGCCTATCGAAAGCTGGGTTTTCCGATAGCGGGAATTTTTGACCGGAATAAGCGCACGGCCCAACTCTTGGCGCAGGAGTTCGATGTCGCTCGGGTGTTTGAAAGCTTGGATGAAACGATTGAAAAGAGCGGCAACCAGGGAGTTTATGATATCGCGCTCCCGCCAGCGGCAGTACTGCCGACAGTCAGTGAATTGCCTGAAGGATCAGTGGCATTGATCCAGAAACCAATTGGTGAAAACCTTGCTGAAACCCGCAGGATTATTTCAGCTTTGGATTCACGCAATATAATCGCCGCCGCAAATTTTCAACTTAGGTTCACACCATCTATGTTGGCCATACAAGATGCAGTGCGACGTGGAATTTTGGGATCCATCGTGGATGTCGATGTGCACTTGGCGGTGTACATGCCCTGGGAAAACTGGTCCTTTATTCCAGCGTTGGACGCCGTTGAGATTCCCTTACATTCTATCCACTATTTGGATTGGATCCGTTCGCTGCTCGGTGAACCTGCCAGCGTTTTTGCAAAATCTGTCGCAAATCCACGGTATCCGGATCTGAAAGACTCTCGCAGCAGCATCATCCTTGATTATGGGAATTTGGTGCGCTGTTGCCTATCGCTGAATCAAACATACAACTATGGCCCAGAATTTACCGAAGCCACCATCCGGGTCGAAGGGACCAAAGGCTGTGCACATCTGGATCTGGGATATCTTTTGGATTATACTAACCCATCTCCTGAGCGACTTCAGATGGTGACAGTTGGGGGCGCCTGGACGGATATACCGTTGATCGGAGAAAGGATACCGGATTCTTTTGGCTCGGTTATGGCAAATTTACAGCGCTATGTAGCTTCTGAAGACAAGGTTATGCACACAGACATTCATGATTCTTTTGCCACAATGGCACTAGTAGCAGCAGCTCTGGAATCAAGCCGGCAGGGTGGTTTTGTTCCTGAAAAATACTAGAGCCAAGCCAATGGGCCTCGCCAATTGATATGTAAGTAAGGAGAACAAAATGAAACACATTGGCCATAATCACAATTTAAGTTGCTCGGTGGATTTTGATAAACTCGGAAAACAAATTGGAAGCTTTGATATTCCGTTGTCGGTACACGATGATGCTTGGGGCGTCGTTCGGGTCCCAATAACGTTGATCAGCAATGGCAATGGCCCAACAGTCATACT
>JAPKEA010000357.1 GCA_028822275.1 Planktomarina sp.
AGTTATACTTTTGTTCAGGCTGATATTAACCACGATCTCGATGCGATTTTAGGTCGGCTAGATATATTTCGCCCCGAGGTCGTCGTTGATTTTGCAGGCCAGGGTATGGTTGCGGAGAGTTGGCAGAACCCAGCCCAGTGGTATAACACAAACATTGTTGCCAAGGTTAAGTTGCACGATCAGTTGAGAAGTAGAGATTGGATGGAGCGTTATGTCAGGATCTCTACGCCGGAGGTGTATGGTAGTCAGGAAAGTCTGCTGCAAGAAACTTGGCAATATAATCCCAGCACCCCGTACGCTGTTTCACATGCTGCAGTAGATCAAAGTTTACGGGCCTTTTACCAGCAGTATGACTTCCCAGTAATTTTTACACGCTTTGCTAATTTTTATGGCCCAGGTCAGCAGCTGTATCGCATCGTCCCGCGTACGATTATTTATGCACTCTTAGGTAAGAAGTTGCAGCTTCAGGGAGGGGGCACCTCGGTGCGCGCATTCATCTCCGGCGTTGACGTGGCCGATGCAGTGATGCGTTCGATTAATTCTGGGCTGGTTGGTGCGGCTTATCATTTTTCCCCAGAGAGGTTTCTCACTATCCGACAGGTAATTGAAATCATCTGTTCACAGATGAATGTTGAATTTGCAGACTTGGTTGAGATCGCTCCTGATCGACCTGGCAAAGACCAAGCTTATTTGATGGATTCAAAAAAGGCTCGGAGAGAATTAGGCTGGCAAGAATCCGTCACTTTTGAGGAGGGCGTTGATGCCACAATACGGTGGGTAAAAGATTCTTTCGATGAAATATCCCCGCTTCCACTGAATTACATTCACAAAATTTGAGAGTTCTATAACATGGCTACCACAAAAAACTTCCTGCCCGAACAATATAGGCAGAGCAATAAGCTGGGTATCAATCACAACTATCTTGACCAGCAGTTTTCGGATCACCAAGTCATTTGGGCCAAGATGCGCGACGTCGTTATACGCGGAGACTTTACGCTAGGTTCTGAGGTTGACCTTCTTGAAAAGGAATACGCCCATATATCTGGTACCAAGCATGCTATCGGTGTTGGCAGTGGCACTGATGCAATATTTCTTAGTTTAAAGGCGTTGGGTGTGGGAGAGGGTGATGAGGTTATCACTACAGCATTCACATTTTATGCAACGATTGGAGCAATTGTTACGGCAGGTGCCAAGCCGGTATTTTGTGATATCGGAGCCGACTATAATATCAATTCCTTGGAAATTGAAGCCAAAATCACCCCGGCTACGAAAGCAATTCTTCCTGTCCACTGGTCTGGAAAGCCTTGCGATATGGATGCTATCGAGGACATTGCGCAGAAACATAATTTAGCAATTGTTGGAGATGCTTGTCATGCCATAAGTGCTACTTACAAAGGTCGGACAGCTGGTTCTCTGGGTACACTTGCATGCTTCAGTTTTCATCCGCTAAAAAACCTCAACGTATGGGGCGATGGAGGTATTATTACGACTAACTCTGACGAGTTAGCTGATAAGTTGCGGTTAATGCGTAATCATGGATTAGTTGGGCGAGACGAGTGTCACATGTTTGCGTATAATTCTCGGCTCGATACCATACAGGCTGTTGTGGCGAGGCACATGCTGGAAAAAATTAATCACATCACTGAATCTCGCGTGGCGCATGCCAATTATTTTGATAAGGAGTTAAGGTCTGTTCCACAAATTATCATACCCAAGCGTGATACCGACATATATCAGGTTTATCACATTTATTCGATTTGTTGCCAACGCCGGAGCGAGCTGCAGAATTATCTGATAGAAAACGATGTGGATGCGAAAGTGCACTATCCAATTCCGATGCATCTGCAGCCCGCAGCAGATTATTTAGGCCATAAAAAAGGTGATTTCCCTATTGCCGAGACTATTGCCGACAACACGATATCGCTACCTGTGCACGAATTCATTTCTCGTAATCAACAAGACCACGTTATAAATTTAATTAAGGCCTTTTATGACTAAAATGATAATACCATTCGTCGACCTAGCCGGCCAGTTCCGAAACCTTGAAGGCGAGCTAACTAAAGCTTTTCTTGATATTGGACGCAGCGGTGTTTACGTCATGGGTGAAAGGCTCGAGTCTTTTGAGACCAAAGCTGCCCAGTATTGCGGTGTAAAGCATGCAATTGGTGTAGGGCACGGTTCTGACGCCCTATTTTTAATTCTCAAGGCGTTAGATATCGGACCCGGGGATGAGGTTATTACGGCAACTAATTCTTTTATTGCATCCGCTTGGGTGGTGGCTGCAACAGGTGCGACGCCGGTCCTAGTTGATGTGGCGGAAGATCTCAATATTGAACCTGCGCTTATCGAAGCTGCGATTACGGCAAAAACACGAGCCATAATACCAGTGCACTTAACTGGCCGCCCAGCACCCATGGATGAAATTAATATCTTGGCGCAGCGACATGGTCTGCATGTTGTCGAAGATGCTGCACAGGCCATTGGTGCACGTTATCGTGGCAGCCGGGTTGGTTCGCTTGGTCTGGCTGCTGGTTTTAGTTTACATCCGCTGAAAAACTTGGGTGTTTATGGTGACGGTGGATTAATTACCACCAATGATGACAAACTCGATTCGAAGCTTCGAATGCTGCGAAATCATGGTTTGCGCAACCGCGACGAATGCGAAGTGTGGGGTTTCAATTCCAGGCTGGACCCTATGCAGGCGGCCTTTGCTGAGATCAAGCTAGGGTTTTTAGATAGTTGGAATGAACGTTGCCGTGAAATTGCAACAATCTACCGAAAAGGCTTGGCAGATTACGTGCAAGTGCCATTCGACCAGCCATGGGAAGAATGTGTTTATCATAATTTCGTTATTCGCACGGACAAACGAGACGAGTTGATGGTACACTTAAAAGATCAGGGTGTGGATACCCGCGTTCATTACCCGATCCCCATTCATTTACAGGATGCCGCCAAGGATCTCGGCTATAAGCCGGGCGATTTCCCTCACGGCGAGGAATATGCCAAAACTATGATCAGTTTGCCAATCTATCCTGAGCTAAGTGATGCTGAAGTGGCCTATGTTGTGCAGGCAGTAAAAAAGAAATTTGAAAGTGAGAGGGATATATAATGGGACAAAGAATTGACCTGATGGCCCACTTCCCACTACCCAAGCGCAACGTGGAAGAACGTGGAGCTACCAAGCCGATGTTGGGGAGCTCCTCGGAAAAGATATGGTCTACATGCTGGACAGCTCCAAACTTTGCCAGCGTCATGGCTGGAAAGACGAGTACTCCCTTAATGAA
>JAPKEA010000358.1 GCA_028822275.1 Planktomarina sp.
GTATGATCACCGGTTTCAGATACTTGATAGGAAGATAATTTATCCGACCAGGCACGTGCAAAGACTGGTGCTAGATATGTATTTTTGGTGGCGACCCAAAACTTTTCGAGATCTTGTGTCGGATCTAATATAGGATCTGAAAAAGTTTCATCCAACGATTGAACCGTACGGACACGTTCCCAAATGCCGCCCGTAGCAGAGGGTGAGCCTTTTAAATAATATTCTAAAAGTTTATTGGCAGGTAAGGTGCTCATAATTGCTAATTTTTCAGCGGCTTCCAATTGTTGTTTCCAACCTGTTGTTTCGCTAAGGTCCATATATGCAAAACGCAAAGGTAGGCCTTGTGTTGGGGGTCGTTTGCCAGCGCTTTCTCGCAGCCTAAACTCCAATTCGCTTAACTTCATAGATACTGTTGGAGCTAGTGAAAGCTCCCCTATTAGTTCCGGGTCAAGGTCTACTTTGAGTAAGGCTGAAATTGTTGGATTAAAGGTGTTCAATGCATCAAGTGTAAAATATGTCAGAACTGCAAGGCCCCAGTTACCTTCACGTGCGAGGCAATAAATTTTAAGTGCTTCATCTTTCGAAAGATAAGGTTTTGAAATTAAGAATTGGCACATTCTTTTATTATTGCCTATCAATAAAGCACTTTGACTGTGCAGTGAAAAAGTCGCTGGAGTGTTAATGCCGGATTGCTCAAGTAAGCTTATTGCGGCATGAACGGCGCCTCTATCCAACAATGCTTGTACTCGTGCTGTTAGAACGGCCTCATTTCCATCTGTTTCTGCCAAAAGCGCTCGTAATAGAAGCTC
This sequence comes from Planktomarina sp., assembly GCA_028822275.1. GTDB lineage: Bacteria > Pseudomonadota > Alphaproteobacteria > Rhodobacterales > Rhodobacteraceae > Planktomarina. Next base: position 810 of record JAPKEA010000358.1, read on the forward strand.
ATTAGTCGTTGGAAGTCCTGCAGTTGATAGGGATCCAAGTAATTGGCCGAGCATATTGGGCTCAAGATCAGTCCAGAAATCTTTGGGAATACCAGAAATTTCAGCTGGTATTAGGCCGTAAGACTTTGTTTCAGTTAAAGCGAGCTCCGTTACAGTTATGTTAGTCATAGTGTCATCGCTAGATTTTAAACTTGGTTCGACCAATTCTTCAGTAAGTGGAGCCAAACCTGGTAGCGATAACCAATCTATAGCTGATAGTGGAACCTCGTTTTGGGCATGAGCAGGAGAGGCAAGAGCCAAACATACTGCGATACAGAAGTGACGCATGTTAGTTGACATTTAAATTTACTGGAATCTCAATCTCGGTTATGTGAGCGGAGAAGTCCAATCCAAAAATTGGTCCCAAATATGTGAATGCAATAAAAATCAAGCCACAAAGTACTAAAAAATATAATAGATATTTGATTAATCGTAACATGTTTGGTGCTTTTCCCTGGGGCCCTGTATTTGCATATAGTGTTTGTGTAACAATTGCGCCATTGACGGCGCAAGGCAAGTAATTCTTAGGACTAAAAATGAGACAGATGTCGCTTAAAAAAACGGTCGTTTTGGTTGGAATGATGGGGGCAGGTAAAACAGCGATCGGGCGTGCATTATCTTTAGCATTAGATGTGCCTTTCAAAGACTCAGATTCGGAGATGGCCCTTGCGGCTAACATGAGTATTAGTGAAATTTTTAAACGAGATGGTGAAACGTTTTTTAGAGCTGCAGAAACACGTATTATTTCACGATTACTTAGCGATGTGCCATGTGTTTTGGCCACAGGTGGAGGTGTGTTTATGAATGCTGAAAACCGTTCTTTGATCAGTAAAATTGGAGTTTCAGTACTTTTAGAAGTAGATTTAGATTTGCTATGGGAAAGAGTTAGGAACAAGAAAAGTCGTCCACTTCTGAACACAAAAAATCCACGAGAGACTCTTGTAAGTATATATAATAAAAGAAAAGATTTTTATAATATGGCAGATATGCAAGTTAAAGCGACTGCTGGAAATTCGATAGCCCAAACAACGCAATGCGTAGTCGATAAGCTCTTAACACGCCCCGATATTTTTGGAGATAAACTATGAGTGTTGCAGTTCATGTACCCCTGGGAGATCGGTCCTATGATATTCATATTGGGCAAGGCTTTCTCAAAAATAGTCCACAATATTTATTACCGTTTCTAGAGCGGCCTAAGATTGTGATTGTTACGGATAGCAATGTAGGGCCATTGCATTTAAAGACGCTCACGAGTGCACTCGCTGAAGCGGGTATCGAATACTCTTCTCTTACTCTACCTGCGGGTGAAGGCACTAAAAGCTGGCAATTTTTGAGTAAAACAATTGATTTCTTCTTGGATGAGAAGGTTGAACGTAGCGATGTTGTTGTTGCTCTAGGTGGTGGTGTAATTGGTGATCTAGTAGGATTTGCTGCTGCTATATTGCGTCGTGGTGTAGCCTTTGTTCAGATTCCAACCAGCTTGCTGGCACAGGTTGATAGCTCTGTTGGAGGTAAAACTGGAATTAACGCGTCACAGGGCAAAAACTTAATAGGAGCCTTCCATCAACCAAAATTAGTTTTAGCAGATATTGATATTTTAGGAACTCTCAAACCTCGTGATTTTCTCGCTGGGTATGGAGAGGTTGTCAAATATGGTTTGCTTGGTAGTGAGAGATTTTTTGCATGGCTTGAACAAAATGGGCCCTCTCTGGCACAAGGAAACATAGCCGCACGTATCGAGGCTGTTCGTATCTCCTGTCAAATGAAGGCAGACATAGTCGAGCGCGATGAGACTGAGCAAGGCGAGCGGGCTTTGTTAAATTTGGGTCATACGTTCTGCCATGCATTAGAAGCTGCAACCGGTTATTCGGATCGCCTTTTACATGGTGAAGGCGTAGCCATAGGCTGCGCTTTAGCCTTTGAAACATCTGCTCGTTTAGGACTTTGTGCACAAGAGGCGCCATCCCGTTTAAGGGAGCATCTCCGCGCCATGAAAATGAAGACGGACATTAGGGATATAGAGGGTGATATGCCCGATGTGGCCAAAATCTTGAGCCTTATGGGGCAAGATAAGAAAGTTGTTGGGAAACAACTAAACTTCATAATGGCTCGATCGATTGGGGAAAGCTTTATGACATCGGATGTGTCTAATAAAGTTATAATGGCTGTAATAGAAGATTCGATTAAGTCTGGCGCAGGCTCTTAGCCGGCGCCAGTAGGAAGTCTTAAAAAGGTATTTCATCATCCAAATCGGCTGAAGGGGCGGGACTACTGTAACCAACTTCTTGTCCACCACTTTGATCGGTCATGTAACTGCTTCCTTGACCACCGGCTTGACCACCGGCTTGACCACCGGCTTGACCACCGTCACTTCGTCCATCAAGCATTGTAAGCTCAGAACGATAAGGGCG
>JAPKEA010000359.1 GCA_028822275.1 Planktomarina sp.
CGCTAAGCTTAAAATCGGCTGACCCCTTTGCCACCAAATTTGTGCTTTCTATCGTTATGGCCGTTGCATTAATCTTGATACCTGAGGAGCTAATTTCTATCGAACTGCTCCCAACTTCTAGTTTGATCTTGCTTTTGCCAGAGATGTTTATTGTATCCGCCCCAACCGTTAGAGATTCAGTTACTACGACATCATAGGTCTTTTCGACCGTAAGATTATTGGTACCTTTAACGGTTGTTATTTTGTCTTTTTCAACGGTTAGCGTCGCCGTGTCAGCAACGACAAGCTCATAATCTTTTGCGGCGCTGAGCGCCAAGAGCTCCTCTCCTTTAGCATCATCAAACAAAAGTTTATTTTGCTTATCTTCCTCTAATTTCGACGTAAATCCAGACTTAGTAGTATTTTCCTCAGCAAAAGGTAATGGATTGTTAGCGTTATAAATTTGCCCTGTAATCACGGGGCAATCTGGATCTCCATGTAAAAAAGAAACCAAAACTTCATGGCCAACTCTAGGAATAAACTGTCCCCCGTAGCCCTTACCAGCATAGGTCTCCGCAACAGGTATCCACCCACTTGTGTCTGTCGTCTCCTCACTCAAATCCCAGAAGAATTTTACTTTTACCCGTCCTTCCGCATCGCAAATCGAAGTGCCATCATCGCCCCCTACAACCAGAGCGTTGTGCACCCCCGCAATTAAGGGTTTGGGCCGGGAAATTGGCCAAAATGGTGCATCTTTTATGGCAGCGTGAAAACGCGTTTCCAATCCTCCATTTTTCGCATGAAACTTAAGGCTAGAAATTAAGTAATCACCCTTTATGTCTGCATCGTCAACTTTCGGCAAGGCAAGCCCCTGCCCCAGAAACAGCCCCGGATGCTCTGTATCACCTTCCAGACGCTTCTGTGCACCTCGCAATTGCCGTGCAAAAATATCGCCATCAGCTTTTATCGAGCCAGCCCGCGAGGCTCTATATTCAGTAATACCTGATGTTCCAAACACATCGTTCTCTGCCGCTGAAATAGATCCGCTAAGCCCTTGAGCGGCTTCTGCTGCGGCATAACTGCTTAAAGACACCTGACCAGGTACAATATGCTGACCTAGGGCGAGTTGCGTAGCCTCAAAAATCCCATCTGCAGTGCCGCCAGCATCCGTTAATTCAGCGTCACCAGTAGTGTTTGATGGGTAAGGCTTGGCAGTATCATGAAGTACCAGAGCACTACCTTCCGAACCATCATGAAACCAGAAAACTATTCCGTCTTCGGCAAGAACGCGTTGCACAAACTCCAAGTCATTTTCATTATACTGCACACAGGTTTCGCGTTTTGGCGGCGAGGCACTGCACTTCAGCGTTTTCCGGCTTAGCCCATTGCGTTCGAGAACGGCTTTCAAAATTTCAATACTATCAAGATTTTGATAAATGCAACTATGGCTGGAGTATTCAAGCAAAGTAAGAAAAGGGCGAACAGTTAAAGAGGTTGATGAATTCTCATTTATGGCATTTTTTATATCGCTGATAACTTCCGCATCAGTTACAATACCTTCAAACGTCCGGGGCTTCACTGCCTCATTGTAAGTTTGATCCGGTAAAGTTATTTTAACCTCTTTTCCCAGATAATCAGCAATACCATCTAAAGTTTCGCCCAAATTTAAGGTGTATTTCGGAATTTTAGATACGTTTTCGACCCCGCTGAAACTTTGAGCAAACTGCTTTTCTCCGCCGTCTATGTAAACGAATGCTACGGTATTTTTACCAAAGGCAGCCATCTCAACCCCAAACCTTGTTGTTTGAGACACTCAATACAGATTCAATTCATTAAGGGTAAGAGAAATTTACATGCGGCCCATACCAAAGAGCCTAATAAGATTAAATCTACTAAGCTATTAAAGCTTATAATCTAATATTAAAAATAAAAGTGAACATAAGTTTACGGGCTGCCAGACCCATTAAAATTGAAAATAACAGAAATTATACAACAACGGTAAATAAAAAAATTATGTTACACTAGTTGACCACACCTAGACCGGTTTAGTTTTAAATATGAGTTTCCAAAGAGTAAGCGATTCTAGATGCATGCTGGTCGACTGATGGACAGTCTGCACTTCAAAATTCAATAATTCCCCATTTCTAAAAAGTTTAAATATGCAAATAAAGATTAGAATGTAAACCTGTGAAATCTTTACTTATGGAATCAGTTAACTATTTTGGACAAGGTTCATGTTTCGAGGTACTTCTTCCAAGAAAAACTACCTGCCTGTTTTAAAGCGGCGAAACAAATCCTCAGCCTAATAGGATAAGTAATGTCGGCTTCAGTTTACGAGTCGCTGTTTTCAGGAACTTAATTGAATAAAATGCGTGAATAAGCGCTACTCGTGTTTGAAGCAGTTCTAATGATATTGTGAAATAATTCAGGAGGAAAGTTTATTTATGTTATTACGACAAATTTCGTTTACTATCCTTGGATATTACGCGATGATAATTAAGTAACAATACAGCACATACGCAATATACTGGTGTATGCAACCAATTCTCAGATATTGGGCAGTGTGCGCTACGACACAGACGATAGAATAATGAACGTGGGCTAGTTGGCGCAAACCTAAAATTGAATAGTTAAAGAAAACAAGGAAAAAAAATGGCTCTTTTCATGAGTATAGATGGATTAGATCAAGCAAAACTTAAAGGCTCTGCTACTATAAAAAAGATTAATGACGAAGAAGGCTTTATGAAAATTGATAGTATCAATTATGAGCGAAATAGGCCGATAAATATTAGAGTTGGCGATGCAAATACTGCACAGACAGGTCAAGTTGAGCTTTCTGATATCACTGTTACCCGTCAAATGGATGGAGCCTCATCTTGGATACAAACGTTATTCTTTACCCCTAGGGGTAAAGAAAGGAATTTTAAATTTGTGGTTGCAAAAACTAGTATGGATGGAAAATCGCAGGTGCCGGCTTTGGGAATCGTGGCAAACGAAGGTCGCCTTACCAGTTATGCGGTGAGCGCAACTGAGGAAGAACGCACCGAAACATTTACTATTACATATACTAGCTACATGACTACTCATTACCAAGAGGGTATGATGGGTAAGATTGACGAACTTGGAAAAGTTGGTTTTGATAAGAAAGTAGCCGCACTGACATCAGAAAAAGTTGCTGGATAATATTTAATGTCGATCTCTGTTAGTTTACTGCTAAAAAAACAGCGTAATTTCGACGAGCTTGTAATCATCAGAAATGGCAAACGCGTTCTTTTAAGA
>JAPKEA010000360.1 GCA_028822275.1 Planktomarina sp.
AAAATGCCAAAATTTGGCTGAACCTGATTGCAGCTCAGCTTTCAACTGCAGATCCAGACAATGCGAGCACCTATTTCGTTAATGCCGCAGCTGCGGTGACAGAGATTGATACACTCATGGCAGATGTCAGTACCATGCTTGATCCAATCAGAGGCAATAGTTTCATTGTTTTCCACGATGCTTATCAATATTTTGAAACGGTCTTTGAATTTCCGGCCTCGGGCGCAATCTCACTTGGTGACGCAACCGATCCAAGCCCGGCGCGCATTGCTAGAGTTCAAGATAGAATTCAGGAACAAAAAATACAATGCGTGCTTGCGGAGCCGCAGTTCAAGAAGGGACTTGTCGTAACAGTTCTTGAGGGAACAGATGCAAAAACAAGCATTATTGACCCGCTCGGAGACGCACTGGAGCCGGGTCCAGCACTATATCCACAGCTGATCCGCAACATGGCGAAAACTTTGGTCGATTGTTTTTAAGACCCGCTTGCACCAACCAAAAGACCTTAGCCTCCAGCCCTGTAAAGGGTGCTGAGGTTAAGGTTTTGGCGCAATTCACGCGTCTGTACTCAGGAAAATGTCCGGCGAAAGTAGCCTGTGCATATCAGGGTCATGTTTCATCTAAACCCGCGTAAACCGGGCTCAAAAACAATCGAATATAACCCGCAATAGGACCAGTGCCAGCGCCACAAGTGCTGGAACAGGATTTGGGTGTTCGTCGATTATGAAATCGCTGACTGACCAGTGCCTCGAAATCAACAAGATTCGGGAGCATACACTTTATCTTGAAGCCCACCATAATGAATTTTTTAAAGATAAAAACTATGAGTGATGCGGTCTGAACGACTGCACGAACGCAAAAGGGCATGCCGTGCCGCCACGACTGAACGATCGATTGGGCGCAAGTGTCCATCGGCCGTGTCAGTGCCTAAGCTGGGCCAGAATGTTGGACAAAAACCTGCCAGACGACAAATTATGAGTAAACAATATTAACCACAGCCTGAATTGGTTATGCGAATTCCTTTCAAAAACAAAATCTCTGCAGCCACACAGCCGCCGCGCACCAAAACTAGAAAAGCCAATACAGCTTTAACCTCAAACCCCACTCTCAATGATGCGCCAATGGATTAAGACGCCATTATGTCAATCACTTGGAATAACCGGGCAGCCCCAATCCAGTACCTTTGGCAGTCGGTCCCGGCAGACCCAAACCGGAGCCTTTTGCCGAACTTTCAGGTTTCAACACCACGGCGTAGAACGCAAGGCCAATGACCAACGCACCTATTGCACCTAGAGCTATTATTTTACCCATTTGCTTCCTCAAAAATAGTGGATTATGCCCTTGATTAATTACTTTGATTTCGTCTCAGTTTTTTGATTGGGCGTTGAGCCTGCCCCAAACTTATTTGAGGAATTGGCTTTAGGCCCGCGCTGTTCATCTGATTTGCTTGCGGCCCCCTGCCCCATTTTATTTCCAACCTTGGTGTCACAGACAGCTTTGGTTTTACTATTATGGCCAATACTTTTACTGTTTTCACGCTCCAAACTGGCAATATCAGAGTTTTCAGTTAAACTGTAACGGCCCTTTTTCACCGTTGCTTCCCTCACTGATATTGCGTTTCCCAACCGCTTTTTTTCAGCTCCTCACGCTTAGCCTCATAGCGTTCTTTTACCTCTCTTATGCGCTTGTTTATATGCTCTTGATCGTCTTCAGATAGCCGTTCCAAACGCTCAAAATTACCATCACCATTTTTATCCACCCTAGTATCAGCGCGTATCACTGAATAATCACTTGATAAGTCCAATTTAGTTTGTTGCTGCCCCTTCATCGCCAGCAGTGATTTTCCGGCAAAAATTGACGAAATTAAAACGAAATCAGTATGGCCTTCCAACATTAACTCACGTGCCAGATCAACCACTGCGGGATCCGTATATTTGGAAACGTCTCCAAAGCTAATTTTATTTTGAATGTCTGGCTTTTCGAAAACTCTATCGCGCCCGTCAAGTTCAATACCATTTTTGAATTCAACTGTATTTCGCGTCGCCACATTTTGATCGTATTCAATTAAGGTTCCGGTAAAAATCTCCCACTCGCCAGCAGATGCAGTGGTAAAAATAAGCGACAAGAAAAAGGGCGCTACTATTTTTTGTATGATCGAAATCCGCATTCACACCATTCCAATGTACATAGTAATATGCCCCAAGCAAATCGCCATCCCTATAACATGCCGGTGACCAGCATTTCGTTCAAGTTATTTCTTGATATTTCAATGTAAAACCTGATTGCCAGTGATCAGATCAGATTGGTTATAAAAGTAAAGAGTTATGCAATGGATCTGCACAATTCCGCACGGACTCTTCGCAAGTATTTACGCCGATGAACGAATAAACGATGAGCCACGGACGACTTAAAAACTCCACAAAGTTACGTTGCTTATGGACCCTGTTAATTAACGAAAAGACCATAAGCTGCCCATGAATTAGATGCGCAGTTATTTTTGAATAAATTGGAATAAAGCGTCAATGTGACGACCCGAACTCAGGTTCGTACAAAGATATCGATAGAAAACATTAAGAGCGCTCAAAAAAGTAATGTTTTGACAGCTGCCTGAAGAAAGAGAAATGTTAAGACGCCCGCCATCCACTGACGCTCAACACTTTGTCACGAGAAATTTCCTCGCACGTCAAGTATGGTGCATATCAATTGCCCCACCCTAAACCTAAACCTAAACCTAAACCTAAACGCCTGTTTGGTCTTGCGACGATTTATTTCCGGTCTCTTTCGAGCAATGTTTGCCATAAAGGAGAGAATGGATGGCAAAGAGATATACACACGCGTTTTGGCGGGATGCAGTGCGCGTCGCGCTCAGTAGCGGTTTGCCGCGGCTGCAGGTTTCACCAGATTTGGGCGTGGGGCTTTCGACGCTGAACAAATGGGTCCAGCGGCATCAGCGAGATGACCTGATGTCGGGGCTGCATGAGGATGTCGACAAAGACAATACCCGCCTCCGCAAGGAAGTCCAACTTTTGCGCGAGGAGAGGGAAGTGTTAAAAAAAAGAAGGTGATCCAGTGACCGTCAGGGCATTGCACAGCAATGTCCCGAGAGATTTATTTGCAGGCCAAAGCTGGTTAGATTTTCTTGCATCGACGCCTGGAAAGAAGTTTGGCCCGTGGAACTTCTCTGCCGTATCAGGCAAGTCACGTCTCGTGGGTTCCGTGCTTGGCGGATACGTCCAATGCGCCAGCGACAAC
>JAPKEA010000361.1 GCA_028822275.1 Planktomarina sp.
TGCTTCTGCTTCTGCTTGGGATAAAAGCTCTGTGCGCTTCATTTCGGCTTGATTATAACGAAATGAAATTGGCACATCAGGAAAGCTTGGCTGGCCAATTCTTAAATATGAGGCACCACCAATTAATGCTGCTAAAAGTAAATATGCTATCACAGACCATTTTTCTGTCGAGTATAGTACGGTTTTTGCACTTTTATTGGTCTTCTCGACAGATATCATACGCCGGCCTACCTCTGCGCGCATATCATGGTATTCCGCCTCGCTCACTGCTCCCTTTAACAGGTCGTGCTCCAAACTTTTGAGCTGCTCGCCATATACATCTAATGGATCCATCTGAAAATTCTGTCGCGACTGTAGCATGCGTTGGATTAGTAATGCTGCAAGTCCGAGAATGAGCACAAATATGGTTGCTGTAATTAACACCGTGGTTTCCTATGATGTGGCCAACAGAAGGCATTGGTTGAGTCTCTGAAGAAATGCTCTACCTCGAAAAAAAGGATGTCGCAATAATTTCAACTTAAGACGCTCATAGAGCTTAACTTTATGTGGGATCATAGATAACAGGCTCAAGCGCTATAGAGAGATTCTGAGATGAAACGTTATTCAGTATTTGCAGTCGCCCGAGAAGCAATGCGTCAGCATAGCGGTTGGGGCCGCGCATGGTCTAATCCAGAGCCTAAAAAATCCTATGATGTTATAATTATCGGAGCAGGCGGACATGGGCTTGCAACAGCCTATTATTTGGGGAAGAACTTTGGAATTACCAATCTTGCCGTGATAGAAAAAGGTTGGCTTGGTGGTGGAAATACTGGGCGGAACACAACGATTATTAGATCAAATTATCTTCAAGATGCATCTGCGGCCCTTTATGAAAAATCTCGCTCGTTGTATGAGAACCTCAGTCAAGATTTAAACTATAACGTAATGTTCAGCCCTCGTGGGGTTATGATGTTGGCGCAAACTCAGCATGAAATCCGCGGATATCAACGAACTGCGCACGCGAATTCGCTGCAGGGCGTCTCGACGGAGTTCATTGGCCCTTCTAGGGTTAAAGAGCTATGCCCAATTATGAATATTGATGGTCCTCGCTACCCTGTTCTTGGTGCACTTTGGCAGCCACGTGGTGGCTCGGCTCGGCATGATGCCGTTGCTTGGGGCTACGCTCGCGCATGCTCTGATATGGGCATGGATATACTGCAGCAAACTGAGGTAACGGGGATTAGACAAAAAAATGGAAATGTTGTTGGGGTCGATACAACCCGAGGAAAAATCGCCTGCAAAAAACTGGGCATGGTTGTTGCGGGGCATGCATCCGTTGTGGCCGAAATGGCTGGGTTTAAACTTCCGTTAGAATCTGTGCCTTTGCAGGCGTTAGTGAGTGAACCTATCAAGCCTTGCATGGATGTGGTCGTGATGGCCAATACAGTTCACGGATATATGAGCCAATCTGACAAGGGCGAAATGGTTATAGGAGGCGGGACAGATGGGTACAACGCATATACTCAACGTGGATCGTTCCATCACCTTGAAGAAACTGTTCGTGCTTTAATTGAAACATTTCCGATGGTCTCACGTCTCAAAATGCTACGCCACTGGGGTGGCATTGTGGACGTTACAGGCGACCGTTCGCCAATTTTGAGTAAAACGCCACTTGGAAATACATTTATTAACTGTGGTTGGGGGACGGGTGGCTTTAAAGCAATCCCCGGATCAGGCTGGGGATTTGCCGAATTAATGGCAAATGGCGAAAGCCCGCTGACAGCAGAGTTTGGTCTTGATCGTTTCCGTGTTGGTCGCTTCATCGACGAAAGCGTAGCAGCGGGGGTTGCACACTGATGTTCAGCCTTTTCAACTCTATAAGTGATTTTGACTATATCACGTTTTATTGGGTCTTAACGGGAGTTCAAAAATGCTAGTCTTAAATTGCCCGTACTGCGGACTTGATAAAGATGAATCCGAACTGTCTGCAGGTGGTGAAGCACATCTGAAGCGTTTTGGACCTGGATCATCGGATGAAGATTTTGAGGGCTACCTCTTTGAGCGGACAAATCCAAAAGGTTTGCATTTTGAACGCTGGAGATGCGCTTCTGGTTGTGGAAAGTGGTTTCATGCCGCACGCTGCACGGCCACTCTTGAGGTCTTTGGGACTTATAAGGCTCAAACTCTTGAGCCTCCAAAAGTGATAAAAGACGTAATCACTACAAAACGTCCTGGTTGGTCTTGGAGAAATTTCTCATGATATTCCAATATCTGCAAATTGTTTTTCCTTTAAGCCATAGATCTAGTTGCGTTATCGGAGCCGAGAAATGAGTGTACGTTTAGCAAATCAAGGTCGTCTTATTGATCGAATGAGACCCTTAAGGTTTTCTTTTAACGGCCAAAAAATGCAGGGTTACCACGGCGATACGTTAGCGGCTTCTCTACTCGCTAATGACCAGATGCTTATGGGTAGATCTTTTAAATACCATCGTCCGCGTGGCGTTGTCGCGTCAGGTGCAGAGGAGCCAAATGCTTTGATGAATTTGGGCTCTGAGGGACATTTTGAGCCTAACGCTCGAGCAACAACAACAGAAACCTTTGAAGGCCTATTAGCCACATCTCAAAACCATTTTCCAAGCCTTGAGTTTGATATCGGTGCAATCAATTCTAAACTGGCCAGATTTCTTCCTACGGGTTTTTACTATAAAATGTTTATCCACCCGCGTTCTTTTTGGAAACACATCTATGAGCCAATTATCCGTAAATCAGCGGGTCTAGGTAAAGCACCTAAAGCGCAGGATGCGGATAAATATGAGCATTACTATCACCATTGTGAGGTGTTAGTTGTCGGTGGTGGTATAGCAGGTTTGCAAGCGGCCAAGTCAGCCGCTGCGGCAGGTGTGCGTGTTATGTTGGTTGAGCAAACTGCACATTGGGGTGGCCGTGCGCCTGTGGACGGTGTAATTATTGACGGTGCACCCGCAGACGAGTGGATTAAATCAACCATCTCTGAACTCTCATCAATGACTAATGTTGTTATAAGAAATCGTACACAAGGCTCAGGAATTTATGACCATGGTTATGCGCTGGCATACGAACGTGTTGCTGATCACACACCAGGAGATCGGCGTCCACGCCATCGTCTGTGGCGAGTACGTTGCAAGCAAATCGTGACTGCAACTGGAGCGATAGAACGACCATTGTCGTTCGCAGGGAATGATATTCCGGGCGTGATGCTAGCGAGTGCTGTTCGTGATTATTTGGTTAATTATG
>JAPKEA010000362.1 GCA_028822275.1 Planktomarina sp.
CATGACCTTTCATATTTGGCGAATCTTTCTTTTGGAATCGCCAGTTGAAGGGCTAGCAATAAATCTATGGATCAAGCTCAATTTTCAAAGTTTTCACCTATAACCATTACGGTGAAAAAAAACGTCCGCCAACTGCGTTTAAATGCAGGATATTCGATGAACGAAGGTGCCCGCTTGTTGGGGATATCACGAAAGCAGCTTGAGGATATCGAAACAATCCGCAACTACGGCTGCCACCTGGATCTTGAGCTATTGGCGAAAATGAAGGTAATCTACAAAGCATCGTTAGATGATGTGATTGGAGAATTGCCTGTAGACTATTACTCTGACTACTATACCCGGCCTCGAAAAAGAGTCGGTTCAAAGGCAAGAAATTAAGGTCTCACTCCCGAGCAGAAGCCAGATTAGATGAAAGCGCGGATTTACTGTACACTAAGCGGCTTTTAACGCAGTGAGAATGGGTTGTTATGGCTAATAAACCAAAAAAAGAAGCCGTCGTAAGTAGCCGTGAAGATTTAGCGGAGCACATCGATGCATTTATGAAGACTGGCGGGAAGGTGCAACAAATTCCCTCTGGTGTGAGTGGCCAGACCTCAACAAGTGGGCCAAGACAAATTGTACTAAGCCACAAAACCAGTTCTTAATCTTTCTAGAGCTGGGGCATTATAAAAAGAGAGATTCTTTGAGTCCTCTTTTTTTTTGCCCGCCAGGTAGGATTTAGCAGCCTAAATAAGCTCGCTAATGGCCCGCTAGGCCTCTCCAGTCGTCCATGCAAGAACTATTGGCGCTAGGCCAGCGGCGCTAGAGCTGCGAGATTTGGTAGCCTTTTGCCTGCAACATCGCGAGCAAACCGTCTGGGCCTACTAGATGAGCGGCTCCAACTAATACAAACTCAATTTCTGGGCTTTCTAGCATTTCCTCTAATTGAGGCAGCCAATTCACATTTCTCTGTTTCAGCAATGAGTCATATATTTCAGGCGCTTGTTCTTGCATATCCGCGACAAAAAGCTCTGATAAGGCATCATTATCTCCTATTCTCCATGCCGCAATCATGTCATCCATGACCTCCGCAGTATCTTTTAAATCTTTTAACGACAGTAGAATAAACTCGCTTTCGTTACCTTCGCCCATAGAAGCAAGAAACCCTATTTGAGCATCGATAGTTTCCAATTGACCAAGGGACTTACCATCACTTATTGCCAAGGCATTAAAGTACGCGTCGACACCTTGCGGGGTGAAGCCTATTCGCTGGAATTCCATAATCTGTAATGTACTGACGATCATCCCGGGTTTGAATTTTTCTAACATAGCTAATGGCAGCCCAATGGACCCTGTGTAAGCTTCCAATATAGAGTACGCCTCTTTATTTAGCACCGTTTTCAGTGACTCTCCGTCACCGTAGCTAAGCTGTTGCAATAGCTTGGCCTGAACCGAGAGATCGCTCATTGAGCTCAGATCTGTTTCAAATACGAGGCTGGCCGACGCAGCATAGGCTTCGCCATATTCATCTGGCAGTGGATAATCAGCGGCTCTCAGCAAGTGCACAGTGCCACCGAGATAAATTGTATGGTCTTCGGCTTGAACCAGCCAAACCGAGCTTTCTGCGCTAGCGATACTCGACAATATGCACGCGGAAAAAAGACACGCTAACCTTACCCAGCAACTACGCCTAATTCTTGATTTCATGGGAATTCCTATACTTCTAATTACACTGATTTACTCTGATTTAGGATAAAGGTAGCATGCTCTTTATAGACCTCCTAGTCGTAAGCCACATCGAACATTTATGTCCAAACTACTTTTCAGAATGCGTGACGTACCCATTGAGGAAGCGGATGAAGTCCGCGCTTTACTCGACTCACAAGGTATTGACTACTTTGAGACTTTTGCTGGCAATTGGGGAATTTCAATGCCCGCACTCTGGGTCAAAGATCCTGCTCAATTCACCCGGGCACGAACGCTTATCGATGAGTATCAATATCAACGGCTGAGTAATAATGATCTGAATACTGAGCAAGAAGCTAAGGTGAAAACCTTAATTGACAGTTTTAAAGATAGCCCTTTCCAATTCATCGCCTACTGGCTCTTAATCGCTATCGTTCTATTCATCTCGATTTATTATTTCTTTTCGCTCTAATATGGCAGCAGGCTTTTTTGTGTGCCGTCCGTTGTGCTTTTATAGTCTAAGGTCAAAAGGCTAAGGTCAAACTTCATAGCCGAATGTCAAAATCATCCGAATCATCGTAGAGAATCAAATCGGTAAACGGAAGAGAATATTCTTCATCCACAGGCGGCATCCAAAAATCTTCACAGCTATCTAAAAATGTTAGTGCGATTTCTCTCCCCTGCACACGCACAACTTTCATAGGCAGAGGCGGCATAGAACCGTCCCAACCTTCGCCGTGTATTTGGACATCTAATTCCATCATCACAAAGAAGTTCATCTCTTTATCCAAGGTTAAAGAAAATCCACTTGATGACATTTCCTGAATATCAGCCGTCACCGTTCCTAATGAGGAATGCTTAAGGCTTGCCCAGTAGTCAACTTCGACCCGTCTATGTTGTCTTCTCTCAATCATCGTTCCTACCAACGATAAAATCAGCTATCTACCAAAGTGTAGCCTAATAATTCTAACTTCAAGCTCTGAGTAGCTGATTCGATCACATTGAATAAACTCACTCATAATTTGAGTTTCGGGATACTTAGCTTTGTAAAAATTAATGTGATGAGCAATGCATTATTATTATCGTATTAGCCCCTTTACACTTAGCACCATGTGTTATATAAAACCCTCAGTCCTTTGCTATCGGTTCTTTACAGGGGGAGCCCATTAGCAGTCTTTGTCACCCTGAGTTTAAAAAAGGAGGTGATCCCATCAATAGCCAATCTATTAAGGGAGCCTCCAACTGCTCGCTCTAGTTTTTACGTTTTGTATTTGCTGCGAGAGTAGTTGGAGTGAACTAGCTTAATTCTTCGGATTTTATCTGAGGGGTATAGAGTTTAGATTCAGAGCTCCCATAAAAGTAGGAGATCCCGCTATTACGGAAGTAGTAGCGGGGTTTTTTTTACCTGCAAATTGGCTCTTTCAACGCAGTCATTTATTTTGCAAGCGATGGCTTCATTACAATGCTCTATAGCTGTTGAAACTGACAACATTGGTTCAAATAAATCCGGATTATTTTCCTAAGCAGCTTTTCACCTCAACCGGAAATTTTCGCTTCAAAAGCATTTGTTGAAGGCACCATTTTGA
>JAPKEA010000363.1 GCA_028822275.1 Planktomarina sp.
TAGGAAAAGCCATTCAAAATATAGATCTTCCCGAGGGTACAACTATTGGGGCGATTGTTAGAAATGACGAAGTGTTCATAGCTCATGACGATACTATCGTTCAATCGGATGACCATGTCATCCTCTTCCTAGTCGATCGCAAACGTATACCTGAGGTGGAACGACTATTCCAGGTTGGTTTTAG
Organism: Planktomarina sp.; assembly: GCA_028822275.1. Lineage (GTDB taxonomy): Bacteria > Pseudomonadota > Alphaproteobacteria > Rhodobacterales > Rhodobacteraceae > Planktomarina. The sequence goes on from JAPKEA010000363.1 coordinate 185, forward strand.
TTTTTTCTGAGAAATATGCACGCTACCCTTATTTTAAAAATATTAGGCCTTTTGCTCATGCTTTTCAGTGCATTGGGCAACCTACCTCCATTAGTCGTCTCCACTATTTATTCGGATGGGATGAGTGGTACATTTATAAACTCATTTCTAGTTTTATTTTTCACTGGATTGACACTGTGGATAATCTCAGCAGGCTCAAAAAAGGAGCTGGGAACACGAGATGGCTTTTTAATCGTTACCTTGTTTTGGGTAGTCCTTGGAACCGCGGGTAGCTTACCCTTTATCCTGTCACCGCAAATACAGTTGTCGGTTACCGATGCAGTGTTTGAATCACTGTCCGGGCTTACCACAACCGGAGCTACGGTCATCTCAGGTTTGGATGAACTACCAAAATCCCTTTTATTTTATCGCCAACTTCTGCAGTGGCTCGGTGGCATGGGGATAATTGTTTTAGCTATGGCATTACTTCCCATGCTTGGCATTGGTGGCATGCAACTGTACCGAGCGGAAAGTCCAGGACCGGTTAAAGACAATAAGCTTGTGCCGAGACTAGCTGAAACTGCCAAGGCACTTTGGTATATATATTTATCTTTGACAGTAGCCTGCGCCGTATCTTATTGGGCGGTAGGTATGAATACTTTTGATGCGATTTCACACAGCCTTGCAACAGTCGCTATCGGGGGGTTTTCAACCCACGATGCTAGCCTTGGATATTTTGACAGCGCTGCTGTTGATACCGTTGCCATTATTTTTATGTTTATTGCCGGAATTAATTTCGCGCTGCACTTTACCGCGTGGCAAAGGCGAAGCACTCGCCACTATTTCTTTGATCACGAATTCCTTTTTTATACATTTATTTTGGTAGCGGTGTCGATTGTGACCGTGGCCGTTCTTTACTTTTCTAGCGTTTATACCACCTTCGGTGAGTCGCTGATTAAAGGTGTATTTCAAGTGGTATCCATCGCTACTACCACCGGTTTTACCACTGCAGATTTCAGCTCTTGGCCACTATTTTTACCGTACCTACTACTTTATGCTGCCATTATTGGGGCGTGCGCTGGCTCCACTGGCGGTGGAATGAAGGTGATACGGATATTACTTATTTTCAAACAGGGCTTTAGAGAGGTTCAACGGCTAATCCACCCTAGGGCGGTAATTCCGATCAAACTAGGTAAAAATCCGGTCCCGGACCGCATTATCGAGTCAGTTTGGGGATTTTTCGCGGTTTACGTTATGGCGTTTATGGTCATGCTGTTAGCCTTGCTTGCGACTGGGTTAGATATTATTACTGCTTTTAGCGCAGTTGGAGCCTGTATTAACAATATGGGGCCAGGCTTGGAGAGTGTCGCAGAAAACTATGGCGCTATACCGGCAACAGCTAAGTGGATCTTATGTTTCGCTATGTTGTTAGGACGGCTTGAGGTCTTTACTTTATTGGTTCTTTTTACGCCAATGTTTTGGAAACGGTAGCCTGAGCTAAAATTAACTACGATAAAATTCTTTGCCGTCCGGCTGTCGGCGATACCTTTTATATTCCCACTGATACTGCTCGGCTGCCATTTCAACGCAATATTGAACACTGTCGTTCACACCCTGCAAAGAGCTGAGCAAATCATCCTCATAAACGCCCTTTTGAGCCGGCATTATAATCAGCTTAAAGCCTTTTCCATTAGCAAGCCTCTCAGCAAACCCACAATAGACCTTAGCATTGGTTTTTTTTAGCAATCGACTGGCCAGAACCATGGTTAGCGCTGGTTGCCCAAAAAACTGTGCATACTCTCCGCCATCTCGCTCGGGAACCTGGTCAGGTAAAATCCCAACTAACTCGCCTGCTTTGAGCGCTTTCAGAAGAGTAGCAACGCCAGTTCTATTGGCTGGAGCTAGCTTCAGCTTACTCCGAGACCTTGTTTCTTTAAGCAGTCTATCCATCGCCTGAATCTTTGGGGGTTTGTACATAAAATTTGCTTTCATGCCGTAACTTGCGACTATGCCAAACACTTCCCAATTACTGAGGTGCGGCGCAAGCAAAATCACCCCAGACCCTGAATTAACATCTTTTTGAAATTCTTCTAAGCCTTTCGTTTCAGTCACTAGTGCTAAGGTCTTCTCAATCGGGGAGACCCACGCTTTACCCATTTCTAAGACCGTGCAGGCCGTATGTTGAAGGCTTCGCAAAGTGAGTATGTCGATGTCCGTGTCTGACTTGTCTGGAAAACACAGGCAAAGATTAGTTCGAGTGGTCGAGCGAGCACGATTTGGAACCTTAGCCAAAACCGAACCGCATAGGTAACCCACCTTATGCAGTATCTTCAATGGGATCCAAGAAAGAACGAGCAATAGAGATCTAATTATATGGAACAGGATAGTTTGAATGGATCGTCTCACTGATTTTTTATTAAGTTAACACAATTATCCATGATAACTCATCGTTGCAACTTTTAGACATGAGCGCCATGTATGGCTTACTGGCCTATAATCGAGGATAATTGCATCCCTTTGTTTTACCGAGCTAATTGTAATCCGAGTAACTATGCCAAACCCACCAAAAACCTTTCAAGATTTGATTTTCGCCTTGCAGCAATTTTGGGCGGCCAAAGGCTGTGTTGTCATGCAACCATTAGACATGGAGGTCGGAGCAGGTACCTTTCATCCGGCAACCTTTCTTCGTGCAATAGGCCCAGAAAGTTGGAATACCGCTTATGTGCAGCCTTGCCGTAGACCCACCGATGGCCGGTACGGCGAAAACCCTAATCGACTTCAACACTATTATCAGTTTCAGGTCGTTCTCAAGCCTTCGCCAGACGATATTCAATCTTTGTATTTGGAGTCTTTAGAGAGTCTTGGTATCGACATGAGTGTCCATGACATACGGTTTGTAGAAGACAACTGGGAGTCACCCACTTTAGGCGCATGGGGTCTTGGCTGGGAGGTCTGGCTGAATGGTATGGAAGTGTCACAATTTACTTATTTTCAGCAAGTCGGTGGCTTAGAGTGCCATCCGGTTAGCGGCGAGATAACCTACGGAATCGAACGAATTGTGATGTATCTGCAAGGCGTGGA
>JAPKEA010000364.1 GCA_028822275.1 Planktomarina sp.
ATGCTCTTAAAGCTATATATTTGTATTTACATAGCGTGTATTTCATTCATTTTCTTAGTGTTTTTTATTCATAGATGCGCCAGAATGACTTATATTTCAACAAATTGAATAAGCAAACCGCAGCAGTCGCAATCTCAATTAGAATATTAGGCATATAGTCAAATGAGTATTTTTTTGGTTTGCAATTGCTATGCTGGAACTTCTGCTAGCGAATAAAAATGCTCAGTTTAAAGTGAAACCACTTAGGCAGGCTAAGAGGATAATATAATGCTAGAGGATGTGGCTTAGGTAAATATCTGTTGGTCTTGGGATCAAATGATTCCGCCACCTGCGCCAGAGACTGCCGGCCGATTAAGCGACACTGTTTCACGATACCCAGATGCACGGTAAGCAGATACAGGATCGATAGCGCCATTCTTTTCAAACCTGGCCATCGCTAGGATGGGTTCAACGTCGGTGCGGGACGCTTCCTTTAGGGTTGATGTTGCCATTAGGGCGTCATTGGTGTCTTGAAATCCTTCTAAGGCCATTCGATCAACTAAAAGGGCTTGGGCGTAGGCCCGCTGCACTTCCATGGCAGACACCATGAGGCTTTCAATTGGATCAGTGACATTATGGCTTTGATCAAGCATGTGCATAGGGTCAAAACCAGATACATTTTCAGCATCAACTAATTCATTGAAAACTAGGAAAAGGCGGTAGGGGTCAATGGATCCAGTATCTAAATCATCATCCCCATATTTACTGTCGTTAAAATGGAAGCCCCCCAGTTTGCCAAACTGAATGAGCCTTGCAACGATCATTTCGATGTTTACGATAGGTGCGTGGTGGCCTAAATCAACCAGACAATAGGCACGATCTCCTAATTCTTTCGCAATCATATAATTGGTGCCCCAATCCTGAACCACAGTAGAATAAAAGGCTGGCTCATACATTTTGTGTTCGGTAAATAATCTCCAATCCTCAGGCAGGCCAGCATAAACCGCTTTGGCGCTGTCTAAATAGCGCTCAAATTGGCGAGTAAAGTTAGTTTGACCTGGGAAGTTTGAGCCGTCTCCCACCCAAATTGTTAGTGCTGTTGAACCAATTGCTTGTCCAAGTTCGATACATTCCAAGTTATGATCGATGGCTTGTTGACGAGTAGCAGCATTACTGTGTGACAATGAGCCAAATTTATAGCTATGTACTTGGCCTCACTTTGATGTTGATGGGCATTGGACATTTTTGCTGTCAGGATTGAAGGACTTCCATCAACGTTTTGGTGTAGAGGCAATTTCAATAACAACACATGCTGCCTGTGTTGTGTTGTTGGATTATCAGGGCCAATTGGCAGCCCCTGTGCTTGATTATGAGCATGATGAACTGGATGTGGACGCCGATGAATATAACGCAATGCGTCCTCCATTTTCTGAAACGGGGTCACCACGACTGGCTGGCGGCCTTAATATAGGGGCGCAGCTCCATTGGCAGTTTAAAAAAGATTCAAAACTACTTTCGCGAGTTAAATTGATCGTTACCTACCCACAGTATTGGGCTCACCACCTGACAGGGGTAGCTGCGGTAGATGTAACTTCTATTGGCTGTCATACTGATCTGTGGAATCCGACTGATGGCAAGTTCTCTACTTTGGTGAACCGTTTAGGTATTGGCAGCAAAATGGCAAAGGTTCGAAGGCCCGATATTACCAGAGATTGCGGTAAGAACTGATTTGCCAGCCAATACACAGGTTGTCTGCGGGATCCATGACTCTAATGCTTCACTTCTACCTCATATTATTAGTAGAAGCGCTCCATTTTCCGTGGTTTCAACTGGCACTTGGGTAATTGCGATGGCTATCGGCGGTGCTAAAACACCGCTAGATTCTAAGTGTGAAACTTTCATAAATGTAAATGCATTTGGTGATCCTGTGCCATCTTCGCGCTTTATGGGCGGAAGAGAATTTGAACTTATCCAAAGAGGTGCTCAACCTTGTGCAGATGACAGTGATATGCAGGCTGTTCTGAAAGAAAATATAATGCTTTTCCCATCTGTGGAGATTAGCTCGGGCCCATATAAAGGGCGTGAAATGAATTGGGAGCCAAACGAGCCAGAATTCGCCAGTGGTACTCGAGAAGTATGCCTTTCCTTTTATCTGGCATTAATGACAGCAAAATGTCTGCAAAATATTGGCTCTAAAGGAAGTATAGTGATCGAAGGTCCCTTCGCGAGAAATTACTTTTACAGACTAATGCTTGAGGCAGTGACAGGTGAACGTATCCTGAGTTCGACATCAGCGACTGGCACAAGTATTGGTGCTGCAATGTTGCTTCAAAGACACCCTGCACAAATGTTTGATAGACAACCTCAGAAGGAAAACACACCAATGCTAGATGTATTGAAAGCTTATGCCACTCGATGGAAGTCCCATGTCGAATGTGAGAATAAAATTTAATTTCAGACGTTGCATACTCAGTTAAATTGGCTGCGATAGAAATGTGGTTACTCCCTAAAAGCCTACCAAGAAAGGTGGGGGCTTTTAGAAAAAAAGTGACTTTAGGTATTAAAGGGAGTCCCCACTGCCTTTGAGCACCAGGTTTGTGGTGTAATTTTTTACAAGAAAGTCTAAAATGTGGGACTTTATGGTAAGTTTGAACCATGATGTTACAAGCTTGGTGGAAGCTTTATTGGGTCCTATTTTGAGGGGTAGTCGATTTAATGAAATATGGACTAAGCTATCCCAAAGGAAGGCCATGAATAGACCAAGAAAAAATGAACTTTAGAATAGGGTTGCTTTCAGACTCTCCTAGGCTGGGTTATACTCCTTTAGTGACGTGTTTTGCACGCGGGTCTTCATATCGCCTCACAAAATCTCTGACCCCCGATTCGACTTTTTATAAACTTAATTGAACAATCTTCGTAAAGTTGACTTTACATAGCCTCTCTCTGGCAGAATAAGTGTCCCTTCCATACAATAAGATCACAATCAGCTAAACCAACCAGTATTGGTAAAGTGATAACTGGGAGGAGTGTTACTTGCACACTTTAATTTACGCACCCTAACTTTAAATAATTAATCTTGGCTGAGGAATTTTATGACGGATTACGTAATAGCAGGCCCACTGCAAACAGTCGCTCCAGTAGCTAATAATAGCGCTGTGTTTCCTGTAAGACGCATTTATTGTATTGGCCGCAACTATGCAGAGCATGCAATCGAAATGGGCCACAATCCAGATCGAGAGGCACCATTTTTCTTTC
>JAPKEA010000029.1 GCA_028822275.1 Planktomarina sp.
TGTTTGTCATGTTGTAATCTCCACCGTTCATGGGGTTATATTATACCCCATTTTAGATGGTGTGGCTAGGTGTGGGTGGCTTGGTCCACGGACCGCGGCCCGAGCAAAACCATCCAACACCAACTGAGCCCAGGCAACGCTGATAATAGGTCGACGGTGCGTACTCTACTGTCCGATAGAGCCCTGGTTCTTGGTTCCCGGTCCACGGGCCTAAACGAGACGGTGCAGTGACCCCGGGCCAGGTTTGATGTAGCGAAATGGAGAGTATTTTATCATTAGAAGACGCTACAAAGTCGCTCGTCCGATCTCAAGTAGTTTTGTCTGCCAGTGCCATTAAAGTAGCAGCGCCACTTGGTCATCCTTCCCCAAAGTTGGAACCCCATAACCTTAAATACTGAGAACAATTAAGCCAACTGCTGCAGGCTACTTAGATCAACTTCTGAAATGTGCCAGCGACCAAGGTTTGCAGTAAATAATTTTCCGTCTTTAAGAGCGGTATTGGTGGGGTGGGCCAGTGTTGTAGCGAGAGTATCTTCAATAAGAATTTTTAGACCCGATTTTCGGCTATAATGATAAATTCGAGAGGGTTCGTAGTTGCTAATCAACAAATCTCCGTTCGGCATAACCAGCACCCCGTCTGGGACAGTTTCAAGTCCGGTCACGATGATCTCAGGGACGCCAGCATTACCGTTAGACAGTATCGGCACAAAAGACAGTCTCTGTTTTGTGCTTTCGACCACATAAAGTCCGCTTCCGTCGGGCGCCATAGCCATGCCGTTGGCAAAATTCATCGGATCGTTTGTCCACAATTTGCCATCACCACTTTCCAAGTCATATCGGAATATGCCACCACCACTTTCTTCAAAACTAAAAGAGTCGGAAACGTAGAGGTAGCCATTTTTCTCATCTATTACGGGAAAATTTGGAACAATAATTCCAGAGTCTGCGAATTTTTGGAATTTTTTGGAAGCTGTATTGTATTTGAATATCGCGGCGTGTTTCATATCACAGGCGTAGCAGTTTCCAAGGCTATCAATGGCTATGCCAAGAAGGAACCCACCAGAGTTTGCCAGTAAACGCATATCACGTCCATCAGATTCGATCCGCACAAGGTCGCCGTTTTCAGTCCCGGCATAAACCGAGCCGTCAGGATGGACGGCAATACATTCCGGATGCGCCAACTTGGGTGTATGAAAAATTCCGTCAAAAAATACTGTTGCCGCACTGGGTGGGAGCAGGGTTCTCATGGCATTTCCTTTGATGATAAATAACTTATAATTTAGATCGAAGATACACCGATCCGATAGTGTATCGTAAGCGGTGATTTCGGCGAGAGCGGCACACAGGTAGCAATTCCAGCCACGGATATTGGATTATCAGCCCTAGCGAGATCAGGTGACAGGCCAAAAGGTGAACAAATCGGCTCTATTCCGATGCACATGTTTCGATTATTCCATGGTGGTTCACTGGTCCCACGATTTGAGTACCATAAAAGCGCACTTGGTAATACTGAATGATCCCACTCGAAATTTAGTCGAAAATTTTCGTCTAGATTTGCAAACGCAAACTGGCCATTGATACCATCGAGTTGCAACAGGTCTTCACCGGCGTTGGCAAACGGCAGTGCACTTGCATCAACAATATGTCCTTCGCGACTCGGTACGGATTTTAGTGAATTAAAAATTTGGTCAGCGGCAAATATTGGCGCCTTTGGCTCCACCGTAGCCGGAAAAGTGCGACCTGTTTTGAAGTTGCCAGGTTCCAATATCAAGCGTCCAACTGTACGTGGCAAACGAAAACAGCCATGAAGCGCAATTGGTTCACAGGACTCGCGGCGCATATGAATCGTTAGTGAAATATCCAAGGCTGCAGCGTTGGGATCAGGCTGAACAACCCGTTCAAGTCGTTCAACCGCGTGCTCAGTTGGGTAATCGATAGCCAGAGAAATCCTATCTTCACAGCCGTCATCCACAAAACTCCAGTCTGAATTAGAAGAATATCCATGCTCATCGTCAACGACGGCGATTTCTTCAAGATGGCCCGGCCATGCGTCTGGGTATTCGTCGCTAGGTGCGGGATATCCAAATGGTACACATGGCCATTCGCCACGCAAGCCTGAGATCATTCTGCCCACGTCGATAGTTTTGGGTTCGTCCCACCAAGGGGCAATATGAAACGGGCTGACAGCGCGGCCATCAGGCAGAATAAATAGCGTTGGGCCGATCATTCCACCAAGTGCATCGATTGATACGACCCCGTGTTTCCATGCGAATGCGCGCCGTTTGGAATCTTTTTTAGACATTGTTTGCCATCACGGTGTAACCCTTTATCATAGTTTCACTAAGCCAATCTCTAAGCACCACGTTCTTGCCTTCCAAGGCCTCGAAAATACAAAACTGTCATTATTCAGCTTTAGGCTCAAACAGTTCAGGTACAAAACGCGGGGTACAGGTTAGACCTCCGTCGACTTTCAGATCTATCCCTGTGGTAAAGCCAGCTAAGTCGGATGCCAGATAAACGGCGGCTTCCGCAACTTCTTCTGGCTTCCCTATTCTGCCAATTGGATGCATCTTAATGTCGGTGTCCGCATAATGGCTCCCAAGTTGATCAATTACCTGCTTATTCATTGGCGTATCAATTGTACCAGGTGAAATAGTATTGACCCGGATATTGTGAATTCCAAACTCAACCGCCATTTGACGGCTCATCGACATTATTGCGCCTTTGGCTCCGGCATAAGCAGTCCAGCCGTCGAGACCAATATGACCCTGAGCCGATGCCAAGCTGATAATAACACCACCACCGCTAGCAATCATATGCGGTAAGACGGATTTGCAGCCATAGAAAACTGAATTGAGATTTACCGATATCAACTTGTCCCACTCCTCCAGCGTCATTTCATAGATTGGCATTCCTCCGATTGAGATTGCTGCGTTATTTACCAGAATATCCACGCGACCAAATTGCTTGACGACTGTGTTGATCAAGTCAGTGACATCTCTGTATTTCGCTACATCGCAATAGTGAAATACAGCAGGATATCCACAATCCCGAAGCGATTGCGCCATCATTTCACCCTTTCGCTTCTGAATGTCGGACAAAATGACAGTAGCTCCTTCGATAGCCATCTTCCTAGCAATCGCAAATCCGATACCCTCTGCACCCCCAGTTATTACTGCGATTTTCTCATCAAGTCGCTTCATCTTCCAATTCCTTTCAGTGACAGTTTAACCCAAGTTAGTTCTTTATGCCGATCGCTACGATAACAAACAGATTACTGATCGAGTCTTGGATTTTGGGCGCCAGAATTCTTGCAGATTTATATTGAAAATATTCTGCCATTTTTAGGCCTAATTTTTGGTACATCGGATATATTTTTTCAACCTTTCAACTCGGCATAAGATGCAACCAGCCACTGCCAGAAATCCAAGTGATTGCCATCGTTGTAGACGACATGTGCAAGTCGCTGGGTTCCCAAGTGGAAAAAGTCCACGAATCCCGGAATGTTCGGGCGCAGGAACGCTGTATCCACAGCCTGAATGCAGTCAGAAAAGAATCCATTCGCCATCTTATTGCATTCAACAGAGGTCCACGCCGAGCGCATCCCAGGTTGACCGCCATTCGCGACGTAATCCGTCGCCTGAAATTGTGGATCTATTAATCGCATTGCATAGTCGAATGAAGCTTTTGCATTTTCACTTTTGGCACTTATGCCTATACCGGCCCCCGCGAGAAGACCGCGCGCAGGTAAATCTTGATCCATCCGGGGAGCAGTACCGAAGCGCAGTGGTCGAACTTTTGCTGACGTATAATTTACGTAGTTAAACGCGTAAGGTGAGTAAATTACATCGTCGTTGTTGGACATATGAGAATAAAGCTGAATGGGATTCCAACTGGACGAATTGGGATGTACAATCTTAAGCAGTTCTTTCATCTTATCAACAATGTATGCACTTTCATCTTCTGGACAGAATTTCGTGCCCAGTTGGCCAACCTCAATTTCCAAACTGGCTAACATAGTCATATAGGTGCAAAATAAGTCGGTAGGCTTGGCTGCCCAAGCAATCCATTTCTCTTGGTTTCGCGCAAAATTGGCAAGTTCAAATACATCACCGATGGTGTTTGGCACTTTCACACTCAGATTTTCCAGCAAATCGGGGCGCCAGGCGGCGACAGTCGCAGCGGTATCAATTGGCAGCCCCCAGATTCCATTCTCGAAGTGATAAGACTCGTAAGATTTGCCTACTCGATTCCGCTCCAACATTTCAATATCTTCGTGGCATAAGAAGTTACGAAAATCCAACAAAAGTCCCTGCCTGGATGCGTCCCCCGAAAACGGGTGATCAAATATGATCAAATCGTTTGCATCCACAAAATCGCCCAAATTGCCCTCACCAAAACTGAAAAGAGAACGGCGATTCCATTGGGCATGGATTCCAGTATCGGGCGCTGATTTTTTTGCGTGGGCATCAAGTGGCCCCCAACATCGACGATGGTTCCAGGCAACTCCTGTTATAGTTTTTTGTTCCAAGAACCAGACCTCCTGATGCAACAAACCTAGTATTAAAATTTTGTATTTGCAAAATAATTTTTATCAGTGAATAGTAAAAAGCCAAAAATTTTGCTAAACTAGACGATAAACACTAAGCTCAAAATTCAGTGAGGCTGACTTTAAGTTCCTGTAAAAACGAAAAGTTCAATTGAAAAACTGCAGACTTATAGGGTTATTTAGACAAGTCGTGTTTATCCCAGACCGCGACTTATACGTTTGCTCGCGGCCAATTGCAGCTTTAGAACTGCCTCTGGTTTAATCACTGTTTCATGTTGTTTTACGAATGGAGTAGTTATTGCGGCTATGACCTTACCTTCTTTGGAGCGAACCGGTACAGATATGTTTTTTAAGCCATCGAGCGTGTCACTTTCGTGAATTTCATATCCTGACATGACGATCCGTTCAAAACGTTCTTCTAATCCAGTTCGTGCGGCTGGTGGAACAGACTTTAGTAACAACTCTCTCTGTGATGAAGTTGCAAATGCTGAAATTACGGTTCCGGAACTTGTCTCGAACATATCAAAAACTGAACCGACCCGAATCCCGTAATACATTGGGAGCGGGCTCTCTTTTGCAGCAATAATTACTATGATGCTTCCTTCTGTTATGGCCAGATGACAAGATTGAAGGGTCGATTTGGAAAGTCCATCTAATTCTACCTGTGCGACGCCTATCAATCTCTCCACCGGCGGAAATTTGTGCGCAAGCTCAAACAGCCTGAGGGACAACTGAAACCGATCGGTAGTCGGGTTTTTATATACCAGTCCGCGGCGTTCAAGCGCACGAACTGTACGATATATTTGGCCAACTGACATAGTGACCCCGGCAGCAATTTTTGTGATCGAAACGCCCTCACGCAAGGAGGCGAGATACTCAATAACATCCACTGCCTTATCCACTGCGGGGGAAAGATAATCCGTTGGTTCTTTTTTTACTTTTGGCAATTTGATCTCACTTTTCATTGCACTGTTGTACAGGAATTTTTCGAAGAGAAAACCATCCACTTTATGATGCTGTTGAGTGATATTTTCATTCATATTTAAACGCAGTTCTTTATTTAGAGCTTTGCAATATCAATCCAAACCCAAACATTTATTTTTGATATTTGCAAAACGTTTTTTTATTTTGAAAAATTTATTTGACAACCTTTGACATTCAGTAGACTGTCTACAGTAGGCAAAAGGATCGCTAGATATGCAAAGACTATTAATGTCCGAGACTAGGGGACTGCTACCATTTGCAACTGTTCTACTGCCTGAACAAATAGCGGACAGGATTGTTGATGCTATTTGCATTGGACAAATAGCGGCTAGTCAGAGACTCATTGAAACCGAGCTGTCCCAGTCTTTGAATGTTAGCCGTGGGCCGGTTCGTGAGGCTATTCGAATACTTGATAGTCAAGGAATTGTTGTTTCCGCAGATGGGCGCGGCATGAGGGCCGCTGATTTTGACAGCTTATGGGCTGAACAACTTCTGGATGTACGGGTGGCCATTGAGCAGCAAGCTGCACTGCAAGCAGCCGAGCATCTTGCACAAAACCCTTCTTTGGCAGACGACCTCAATGCGAAAATCGATTTGCTTGAATTGGCTCAGGGTGATTGGCTGGACGTAAATAAGGCTGACGCAGATTTTCACACTAAAGTATTCGAGCTGGCAAATAACCGACTATTGCTAACAATTTGGGCTGCTATTTCTCGCCATGTCCAGATTCTGTTCTCAATCGAATCAAAACGCGATCCAGATTTTCAAGTCGTTTTGGATGACCACCGACTTTATTTGGAAGCGTTATTAAGCGGAAATACTTCGCAAATATCGAGCGAAATTATCAGTCATATAAACAAACCAAAATTACGAAACCGATTAACAAAAACTGAACCTGGAGGAAGAAATGAACAAACTAATTAAATCGACTGGCTTGACCCGGCGTCACACGCTGGCCCTCGGCGGGGCTGCCCTAGCTACCCCATTTCTCGCAAGCACAGCTCTTGGTGCGAGTGAGTTCCGCATCCTCGCGTGGGAAGGCTACGCTGATGACACGTGGGTAAAAGAGTTCGAGAAGACCAATGGCGTATCCACCAATATTGTGTACGTGGGCTCTGTCGATGAAATGTTTGCAAAAATGCAGGGGTCGAAAGGCGCCGATTTTGATGTAGTTTCGTTCGACACCTCTGCTTTTGATCGATATTTGTCCGCCGACCTATTGCAGCCAATTGATTTGAGCAAGGTTCCAAACGCAGCAAACATTATGCCCTCTTTTTCAAATGTTGAAGCCATTATTCGTGATGGAGAACAATATGGCGCGCCGTTTACATGGGGCTCGCTAGCAATGATCTATGATAAGGACGCATTTTCCGCACCACCAGAGAGCTGGGAGGTAATGTGGGATCCTGCGCACACGCAGCAATTGATTGCCCTCGATGACGCCAACAACTCCATCGTTTTGGCTGCTATGGTATTGGGTCTGCCAGATCCATTTAATCTTAGCGACGCCGAATTTGATCTCGTAAAGGCCAAGTTGATTGCGCAAAAACAAGTTTTGTTGACGTACTACGCCGGCTTTGATGAAGGCGTTAGTATTTTCGCGAATTCGGGCGTCAAGGCGATGTTCTCAATGGGTGAAGCACAACTTCAACCTCTGATCGATAAGGGAGTGAATGCTGCGCTCCATATTCCCAAAGAGGGCGCTATTGGCTGGCTTGATTGCTGGACAATCTCCAAAGGTGCACAGGATGTCGATCTGGCCCATGCTTGGATCGACGTTTGTCTGAAAAATTCTGTAGGTCAACATCTTACAGAGGCTTATGGCTATGGCAACGCGACGGACCCGGCAGTCAACGAAGCTGCAAACATGACCTACTCGGATCAGTTGGTTTGGCTTGCCACGCCGGAAGATTTCGAGAAGCGAGTCGCAGTGTGGAATGAAGTCAAGGCGGCAAGTTAAGCTCAGCCTAAATGAACAATTGCGCGGCGCCATTTCGCGCCGCGTGAATTTCACGACCAATCCAGCACTGAAAGTTTTAAAATGAAAACTATCTCACCCGTTTTCACGAACGCCCCAAAGTTGGTGATCACTGCCATTGATTGTCACGTACTTCTTGCGCCCGATTTTGACCCGGGGATGACGTCTTCCGCCCAGGACAGTTTTATAGTCGAAATTCACACTGATGGTGGAATATCCGGTATCGGCGAATCTGATGCCAATCCATGGATTTTGAAGGCCTGTATCGAAGCACCGGGCACCCATACAATGGGCCTGGCGATCAAGGATATTTTGATTGGTCAGAATCCGATGGAGATTGGTGAAATTTGGGAAAAGCTCTATGTTGGCACAGCGATGAATGGACGGCGTGGCATGGTCATTCACGCCATGGGAGCCATTGAAATGGCGCTTTGGGATCTCTGTGGTAAAGCCACAGGACAACCAGTCCACTCATTGCTTGGGGGGGCAACCAGAGACCGAATAATCCCATACGCCTCATTGCAACCTGCCGGTCACTGTTTTGAAGAATACCGAGATGCGCTGGTGGAATCAGCCTTAAACGCGCAATCACTTGGCTTTCGTGCGATCAAAAGCGAAGTTACAATGAATGGTCCGTATGCCCATGGAGGTATGAACGAAACATATGACCGTCACACCGAAGTGGTCGCCAGCGTCCGAAAGGCAGTTGGGCCAGAGATGACGCTGATGATTGACGTTCAGTACTTGTGGCCAGATGCGGCCACCTGCCAGTCAATCGTCTGTGATTGGGCGGAATTTGACATCTGTTTTCTTGAGACGCCAATATGGTCCGACAACATTCATGAACTTGCGGCTTTGGCAGAGTCCGCTCCAATGCCCATTGCTGTTGGTGAATGGCTGGCAACACGGTTCGAATTTCAGGAACTGATGGATACTGCAAAAATCGGTGTCGCTCAGCCGGACATTGGCCGCGTTGGTGGGATTGGCGAGGCCAAGATTGTGTGCGACATGGCCAAAGAACGCGGTATGAAAATTGTACCTCATTGCTGGAAAACTGGTGTTTCAACCGCGGCGACAGCGCATTTGGCGTTTGTAACCGATCATTGCCAATTCATCGAATATCTTCCCCCGCAACTTTGTGTTGAACGCCTACGACGAGAACTCACACACGACGAGTTGGTTCTAAAAGACGGGACAATACCACTTCCGACCAAGCCCGGACTTGGCGTCGAGATCGACTGGGATGTCCTAAAGAAGTATAAGGTGGCCTAAATGGGGGTAACGCTAAAAGCCATTTCCAAGGCATATGGCGCGCACAAGGCCCTTTCAGAAATTTCTCTGGATGTAGGTGATGGCGAATTCCTAACAATTCTTGGCCCCTCCGGATCAGGCAAGACAACAATTCTACGAATTGTTGGGGGGTTCACACAGCCAACTGCCGGCCGAGTCTGGTTCGGGGATGACGACATTACCGATGTCCCAACCCATAAACGACCCTTTAACACGGTCTTTCAGGACTACGCCTTGTTTCCACATATGACCGTAGAGCAGAATGTCGGATATGGTCTAAAAATCAAGGGTATCGACCGCAAAACTGTTCGATCCAAGTCAACAGAAACCTTAGATATTGTGGGACTGGGAGGGTTTCTTGATCGCTATCCGGCACAACTATCCGGTGGGCAGCGCCAAAGGGTGGCTTTGGCAAGGGCAATCGTTTGTGAACCAGAACTGATATTGTTGGACGAACCACTTGCAGCGCTCGATGCTGAAATGCGCAGACAAATGCAAGGTTTCCTAAAAGAATTGCAACGAAACATCTCAACCACTTTTCTGTTTGTCACCCACGACCAGGAAGAAGCGATAACGATGTCAGACCGTATTGTTGTGATGGACAACGGTGAAATCGAACAAATTGGAACACCTAAAGAAATTTACTATTCACCAAAAACACCTTTTGTTGCGCGCTTTTTTGGCGAAAACAACATGATCAAGTCTGATTTTGTCGACGGCCAGCTTAGAACGCCATTTGGTGAGATCGCTCTTCCAGCAAGTATCAATAAATCGAAACGGCCAGTTTTTGCGGCATTGCGGCCGGAAAAATTACTTTTTGGCGCAGCAAAATCAACAATATCCATTCCGAGCATAGTCAAAGAAGTAATCTTCATTGGCTCTACAACCCAATTGCGAGCGTGCCCGCTCGCCGCACCAGACATGGTTTTGATTGTAAAAATGGCGAGCGACCCTAACCAAGTGCTTCCAAAAAAGGGTGATCAGATCGACCTCGGTTTTAACGCTCAAGATTTAGCCATCATTGAGGTGACCCAGTGACACCGCGCAGCATCAAGATTGCGTTATTCATGATCATTGCAACCGTACCGTTCTTGTTTGTCGTGGTGCCAATTTCCGCTTTTCTGATCATGTCGTTCTGGCAAATGGACGGGGCTCAGATTGTACGCGAATTTTCAGTCTCGAATTATGTGGATTTTTTTACAAACGATTCATACTTAAGAACATTTTTGAACACTCTTTGGCTTTGTTCCCGCGTTACTGCGGTAGGTATTCTAATTGGCTATCCAATTGCATGGTTTATTTGGAAACGGGAAAAAAGGGCCGGGTCGTTACTACTTTTGCTGTTCGCTATGCCGTTGTTCATGAGTTATATTGTAAAGATTTATACAATGCGTTCAATCTTGGGTCTGAATGGTTTTCTTAATAAGATCTTAGTGGGCGTCGGAATACTTGATACTCCGTCTCTGGTATTTCTTTATAATCAAACAGCTATTCTCATTACCATGTCGGTTGTGTTTCTACCGTTTGCTATACTCCCGATTTACCTTTCTCTCGATCGAATTCCCCAATCTCTGCTACACGCATCAGCAGATTTAGGCGCCAGCTCCGGCGTTACATTTCGCCACGTCGTCATTCCATTGTCATTGCCAGGAACAGTCGCTGGCGCGCTTTTCGTTTTTATCCTCGCACTGGGTGACTTTATCACCCCTCAAATGGTCGGGGGCCCTTCGGGTTTTACAATTGGGCGAGTGATCTGGTCGCAGTTTGGACTTGCCTACAACTGGCCTTTTGGCGCGGCAATGGGTGCGGTATTATTTCTACTGGCACTTTTACTAATAGTTGCTGCCGCATTCGCCGCCAGCCGGCAAAAGGTTTAGAGCATGACAAACTCTGAAAAGCTTTTGAACTTTGCGGTTTCAGTATTAGTGTTGCTGGTCCTTCTAGTGCTTTACGCCCCGTTTTTCGTCGGCAGTATATTCTCGATATTTGAGACGGACCGTAACGGCATTCACTGGGATGACGGAACTTTTGCTTGGTACCTCAAACTTTGGTCAAACACATCAATAATGGATGCGATCCGTTCAACGCTACTTGTTGGCCTTTTCTCTGTTTCTGCAGCAGTTATTTTAGCGGTGACTCTTGCGCTTTATGTTGAATCCGAAGGGGCTATTGGCCGGCGTTTGATCGAGTTGGTGGTCTACTTGCCTTTTCTCCTGCCACCGATCGTGACGGGTCTGTCACTTTTGATCTTTTTCGCAGAACTTGGCGTCAGTCGCGGAATTACGACTATTGCAATCGGCCATACAGTATTTGTCCTAGCACTCCTTTACAGGCTGGTTTTGACCCGGCTCCAAGCCTTGCCAAAATCGCTTGTCGAGGCTTCGGCCGATCTGGGTGCAACACAATTCCAGACTTTGCGATACGTACTATGGCCACATCTGCGTCCCGCAGTTGCCACCGGTGCCATTCTCGCCTTTGCGTTGTCATTTGATGAAACTCTGATCAGCGTATTTTTAGCGGGCAACGAAACCACTCTTCCGCTTAGGCTTTGGGCAATGATGCGTGTTGGTTTCACGCCGGAAATCAATGCCCTCGTGACCATAATACTCTCGGTTTCAATTCTGTTGGCGATCGTCGTGAGCATGAGAATGAAACCTCATAGGGACAATGATTTTTGACCGGCGGCGCGCTTCAGGGCAAAATTTCGGTTGTGACCGGCGGCGCGCGCGGAATCGGCGCCGCAATTGCGGCGCGTTTGTCAGCGGATGGCGCGACCGTAATAATCGCAGATATTGATGCGCAGGCTGCAACTTCACAGGCAGTGCTGTTGAAGAACGGATCTGCTATGCAGATAGATATTGGCAGCGATGCATCGGTGGTTAAATTTGCTGATTTTTTGAAAAATGAATTTGGGCGCTGCAATATCTTGGTGAACAACGCAGCCATCCTAGACATGACCGGTATCAATGAATTGACGATGGCCCGATACCGACACGTGCTCAATATCAACCAAGACGGCGCGGTAAGGTTAACGACTGCACTATTGCCCTTACTGCTTGCGGATGGTCCCGGTGCTCGCATCGTAAACATCTCCTCGATAATGGGGCTGCGTGGACAGCCCAATTCGGTACCCTATTCCATGGCAAAAGGGGCGATCGCAAATTTCACCCGGTCGCTTGCCGCGGATCTTGGACACCAAGGAATTAATGTGAACGCCATCGCACCCGGGTTCATCGACACCGAGATGGCGCAATTGCCCGATGGATCTGGCCATGAGCATGAAACTAAGGAATTTCTCGATATTTACCTCAAATATGGGCGTATTCTACTGAGGCGCGTAGGTCAGCCCGAAGATATTGCCGGGCCAGTCTCATTTCTATGTTCGAAGGATGCGGATTACATCACAGGCCAGGTTATTCTTGTCGATGGCGGCGTGTCGGCTACATTTTGAAGGATACACAATTGGACCAAATCTCAATCAAGGACAACCGCACCGTCACGCTCCTAGGTGATAGCCCCAAAGGCGGATGGACTAATGAAATTAGACCAGAAAGCTCAGTGCACGTCCTGGTTTCCGTCCACACCGACGCCGCTATAACAGATTTTAATATAAGAAATGGAAGCCCAGCCCTATGAAAATAATCGATATCAAAGTCGATATCATCGGTGATTCTGTCGACACCGATCCAGACAAAGGAGGCGTAGAGCCACTGGCCATCGTGCGTATTTATACAAACGAAGGAATTGTTGGCTTGTCAGAGTCGTTTCGCGTGCCCCCCGGCGTCGCACTTGCGGTAATGAACGGCAAAGACTCATTTCTCGGTAGCCGGTTGATTGGCCAGACATTGTCCCATCCCGAGCGGTTATGGCAACTTCTATATGACAGCATATTGCACTATAATCGACGTGGTTGGATCACCATGTGTATCGGCGCTTTGGATATTGCAGTCTGGGACATCTACGGAAAAATGATGCAGCAGCCAATCTACGAACTGCTTGGCGGAATACAGCGTAGTTTTTTTCAACATCCAGCTTCAAGTCCCACTGTGGAAGCAGTCCCATATTGCACAATTGTGTCAGAGAAATGGGATTGCGAGGATATGATTTGTTCACAGATCGAACGAGCGTTACTACTGAAAGACCTTGGATATCGTGGTTTCAAAGTAGAACCTATGATGTCCTCAATTGAAAATACCATCGCTTTGGCCCGCCGCGCCAGAGAGGCTCTTGGTCCGGACGTCATGTTAGCGGTTGATGTTGGCTATCGTTTTAATGACGTGAACAGCGCGCTTAAAGTCTGTCGTGAAATTGAAGAATATGACATTTACTTTTTCGAGACACCGTTTCCCGTAGATTCCTTTGAAACTTATAAATCTCTCGCCAAACGTACGGACATTCCGCTGGCAATGGGAGAACACTCGGTCGGAAGATCCGAAGCTGTCCAGATGATCAAGTATGGTGACGTCAGCGTCGTCCAATCTTATATTAGCACTGGCGGGGGTCTGACCGAAGCCAAACGATTAGTTGCAAGCGCGACCGATCTCGGAGCAATGTACATTCCGGGTAATTGGTCAACCCAGTTACTGGGGGCAGCAACGGTTCATTTAGCATTGTTTTCTACTGTAACACCTTACTATGAATTCGCCCCAGCTGAAATATTCGATTCAGATTTACGTCAAGAAATTCAGAACTTGGGACTGCCAGTAGTGAATGGAGCTGTTCACCCGCCAACGACACCAGGACTTGGCATTGAGATACCCCAATCGCTGATTGACCGTTTTCGCATCGACGGTTAGGCCAGCTCTTAGTTCCATTTTCTAATTTTTAAATATGCATGAAAGTGAAGCTTAAGAATTAAAAGAAAGAGGATTTTATGTTAAAATCGGTTCCACAAAAAATAGCGAGCAAACAAATTGCACATGCATATGCTGAGGAAGGATTCATTGCACCAATTGATATAATATCAAAAGAAGAAGCTCTAAGGCTTCGAGAAGATTTGGAAAACGCAGAGCAAGAGTTAGCGAATAAGCCAGAAAAGCTTGCGCTTTTAAAAGCTTATCCAGACAGACTTCTTCCATCCTTTGATCAGTTGATACGAAACAAAAATCTTATTTCTGCTGCTGCGGCAGTGCTTGGGCCAGATCTGATGGTATGGAGTGCAGGACTATTTATAAAAGAACAAAGCTCATCAAAAATAGTTTCTTGGCACCAGGACCTAACTTATTGGGGGCTAGACGATGTTTCGGAAACTACATGTTGGGTTGCACTTTCTAACGCACATGAAAATTCAGGCTGCATGAAGTTTGTACCTGGAAGCCACAAGAACAAAATCGTTCCCCACAACGATACATATTCGGATGATAACCTACTTTCCCGAGGTCAAGAAATAGCTGTTAACGTTAATGAAGATGAAGCTGTGCTTGCAGCACTAGATGCAGGCCAAGCTTCAATGCATCACGGCCTTTTGTTTCATAGTTCCGGACCCAATATTTCAAATGATAGGCGCATTGGTTCAGCTATCAGATATATAAAGCCTTCTATGAAACAGCATTCTGGAGATAAACCTCTCGTTGCACTGGTGAACGGCAAAGATCATTTTTCAAACTTCAAGATTGCATCTGCTCCTAAAGGTCGCTTGTCAGAGGACGACTTTGAACTTTGTCGAAAAGATAAAGCTCTAAGGCAAAAAATCTTACTGTGAACTAAACCTTTCAAAAGCTCATCAGGCGCAAAAGTTTAACGAGGACTATTTGATGGCCTGGTTTCCCGATTGCGGCCAAACACACGCGAAGTGACCCTAGCCGAAAGGCATAACCGAGATACCTCATGATTGGCCACCTTAGATGTCTGCTAAATTACGGCCCATTATCCGCAATTTTTTGATTAAATGGCATTAGCACTACACAGCCCTAAGTCATTTTAGACCTTTTAAGGCTTATCCGAACACTCATCCGAACAAGTTTGCACGCAAGCCCACTACACCGGGCTTGATTGCGAACAGCCCACCTTCAAAGGGGTGTGCCAAAAGGTGGTTATCTGTCATCGTGAATCTAGCAGACGTGACATCTCTTGATGATTGGCCATTATGATAAGTTTTTAGGCGCAAGATCACCTATAGAGCTTTCATTCACTTCTGCCTTTAGTTTCGGTTCTATTTTCGCAGTGGGAGGCGTCTTGCCGGGCAGCCGATTGAAACAGACCGGACATTCATTCCACCAAGCTGGACGGCAGCAAAGTCCGCACAACAGCCGTTAGTGCTTGGCGAGGGCAATGTCTGCTTACTCAGTTAGTGGTGGCAAACAAAACTACCCCCGAATGAATTTACAAGGCCAATACTAAAGGGCCGTGGTCCGAGACGCAGCGGGCCTTTGATAGGGGGGTGCGGTCCATGGGCATACGCCTCAGCTGTAGCGATTGGGCACAGTAACCCCGAGCCAGGTTTAAAGTAGCTAAATGGGAAGTGCTTTGGCATTGGAAAAGGGTACAAAGTCGCCCTGCCCGCTTCAAGCAAGTTTAATTTGACATTGCCCGCCTTTAGGCAGCTGAGGTATCAATCAAAACGGGTTTTCCGATCGTCAGGCCCTG